>JBGCFJ010000447.1:0-5478 GCA_045106885.1 Saprospiraceae bacterium | reverse complement strand
GGAGAGGGTGGTTTGGCGATTGATCATCTATCTATTTTCTATCCTGCCATCTTTTAGGCGACCTACTTCCATGCATAACTGCTAAGATTACGATAATCTTTTTGGAAATGTTAATTTGATAAATGACATTATATTTAAAAGGATTTACTACAGCTCTTCTTTTGTCAAGTGATACAAGTTCGCAAGCTTCTGGATTATCGGCGAGAAATCTAGTTTTCTCCTGATAAGCTTTCAAAAATCGACGTCCTAATCCTTTTTGCTGGTCTTCATAATATTGAAACGTATCAATTAGTTCTAGTTTTGCTATTGGGTGTAGTTTAATCTTGTACTTCATAATCCAAATTGAGCAAGTACTTCATCATTGTCTAATAATTTTACTTTTCCCAATTTTACTTCTTCTGAACGAAGGTCTAATTCTTTTTTCCATTTATTCGAAAGTACAAATTTTTCTTCCTCTTTAGAAATTGGTTTTGTAGCAAATACTTCTAAAAAGTATTGCATCAACTCCAATTGCTCTAATCTTGTAAGTCCTAAAAAATCTTTTTTTAAATTCTTCGCTTTCGCTGTCATATTATGAAATTTAAAGTATTTTCTACTAAAGTTAATCCTTTTTCCTATAACATTCAACTACTTTAATGCAATTTACTTTGTACCCCAACTTGGTCTAACAACTCCGAAAGCGACATAGAAGTATCTCTAATATCTTTCCAATCCTTTAGCACAATACCTAAAGTATCTTCCACTATTTTTTTATCCAAATGGTCAATATGTAAAGCTGCTAAAGCTCTTGCCCAATCTAAGGTTTCTGCTACTCCTGGTACTTTATCCAATTTCCGTTGACGAAGATGTAACATAAATTGACAAATTTGTTGCCCCAGTCTTTCATCAATTTCTGGCACTTTATTTTGCACAATTTCTACTTCTTTTTCAAAACTAGGATAATCAATCCACAGATAAAAACAGCGTCTGCGCAATGCTTCTGACAATTCCCGCATTCGATTACTCGTAATAATTACTTGTGGAATATGGGTCGCTTTCACTACCCCTAATTCGGGAATACTAATTTGCCAATCAGACAATATTTCTAGTAAAAAACTTTCAAATTCTTCATCTGCTCTATCCACTTCATCAATTAATAAAACAGGTGATTTTTCTCTGGTAATCGCTTTCAAAAGTGGTCTTTCTAATAAATAGTCTTTACTAAAAATGAAATCTTCTTTTTGTTGAATCGACAAAGTTTCCGACTCCATCATTTTTAAGGCTAATAATTGCCGTTGATAATTCCATTCATAAAGCGCTTGTTCTGCATTTAAGCCTTCATAACATTGCAAACGAATCAACTCAGTATTATGTGCTTTTGCCAGTACTTTAGCAATTTCGGTTTTGCCTACGCCTGGAGGGCCTTCAACGAGTAATGGGCGTTGCAATTTTTGGGCTAAGAAGATACCCATTGTGATATTGGGGTCTGCTATATAGCCTTGATTGGCTAATAATTTTGTGGTATGTTGAATGCCTTTTTCGGCCATTTATTTTGCTTTTTAAATAAAAAAATCCACCAACCTAACAGTCAGCAGATTTTTTAGTTTATTTTTAAACAAAGCGGCTGTAGGAAACAGCCGCCTTGTAGGTTTTAAGACAAAGCACTCAAAGCCTTCCGAGCATAAACACCCGCCATATACTTTCGATAATTCTCCGCTGCAAAGTGGTCACTCATAACCGAGATACCATCCGCTACACTAGCGGTAGCCGTTGCAATAGAACCATCATTTAACACATTTCCCTTTAAGGCTTTTTCTACATTTCCATCTCTAAATGGAGTGGCGCTTACGCCACTAAAAGCAACTCTTGCTTCCGTAACGTAACCGTCAGAATTGGCTACTGCCGCCGCACAACCAACTAGCGCAAATCTAGAAGCTGGTTGAGGGAATTTGACATAAGTCGAATTCTTATTAAAAGCTGTTTTAGGAATACTAATAGCCGTAATAATTTCTTCTTCACCAACAGCGGTCATAAATAAACCTTTAAAAAATTGGTCTATGTCTACTGTTCGATTGCCATTGACGCCTGTCACAACCACATTTGCATCTGCGGCTAATAAAACTGCTGGCCAATCTGCCGCAGGATCTGCATGGGCAATACTGCCACCAATCGTACCAAAGTTTCGGACTTGGACATCGCCAATCATCGATGCTGCTAATGCAATCATTGGTGCATGTTCTTGTAAAGCAGCATTATTCGCAATCTCGCCATGTGTTGCATTGGCACCGATGGTGATTGACTTTTCATTATCTCTAATGCCGCCCATTGATGCGACGCCTGAAACATCAATAATATGTTCAGGGTCGTTTAGTCGTAGTTTTAAAACAGGGACTAAACTATGACCACCTGACAAAATTTTAGAATCGTCGCCATGTGCCGTAAGCAATTCAATAGCTTCTTTGATGGTGGCTGGTTTATGGTATGCAAATTTACTTGGAACCATTATTAGTTGATTTATTAGAGTTTATTCGGTTGACAGTACACCGTTTGCTCAGATTTTTATCGGAGGTTAACGGTACACAGACTGCCTAACAAAATTAGGTAGCATAAACTCTATTATTTATTATTTTATTTAAATCACTCTTTTACCGACGGTTTAAGTCTCCAGACTTGAACCTTGTATCTCGTCGTCTCCTGACGACTGTTATTTTGCGCTATTTCGGTCGTCAGAAGACGACGAGATAGTCATTTCAAGTCTGGAGACTTAAAATATCGCAAACATTCTTTTAATGATTAACCGTTAATAATATTCCAAACCTTCTGACTCGTAACTGGCATCTCCACATCATGAATACCATATCCTTTTAAGGCATCCATTACGGCATTAACAACCGCAGGTGTTGCACCAATACAACCAGCTTCGCCAGCTCCTTTCACACCCAATGGGTTATGCGGACAGGGCGTCACCGTTCTATCAATTTCAAAGCTAGGTAAATCATCTGCTCTTGGCATCACATAATCCATATACGTACCATTAATAAGCTGACCACTTTCATCATAAAGCGCCCCTTCACAGAAAGCTTGTCCAATTCCTTGAGCTAAACCACCATGAATTTGTCCATCTACAATCATTGGATTAATCACATTTCCTACATCATCTACTGCTATAAATCGTTTGACTTTGACTACACCTGTTTCTTTGTCAATTTCTACAATACAGATATGACAACCAAAAGGATAAGTGAAATTTGCAGGGTCATAGAAACTAGAGAAATCTAAGCCCGGTTCTAAACCTTCTGGATAATTATGTGGCACATAAGCCGTAAGCGACACATCACCAAAAGCGACCGATTTATCCGTTCCTCTTACTGTCCATTTACCTTCTGCATAGTCTAAATCATCGACCGATGCTTCCAATAAATGCGCTGCTATTTTTGCGCCTTTTTCTAATACTTTTTCAATACTTTTCACGATGGCACTACCACCCACTGCCAAACTACGAGAGCCATAAGTTCCCATACCAAAAGCAACGGCATCCGAATCACCATGAATGATTTCTACATCTTCCATTGGAATCCCCATCTTGTCCGCAACTACTTGCGCAAAAGACGTTTCGTGTCCTTGTCCATGCGAATGCGAACCAGAATAAACACTTACTTTTCCTGTTGGGTGCACTTGTACTTGTGCCGATTCAAATAAACCTGCTCTTGCACCTAATGCGCCAACAACTGCCGATGGTGCAATACCACAAGCCTCTATATAAGTAGAAAAACCAATACCTAATAATTTGCCTGTACCTTCGGCTGCTTTTTGGCCCGCTCTAAATTGTTCGTAGCCCACCATTTCTAAACCTCTTTGTAATACAGGCGCATAATTCCCACTATCATATTGTAGGGCTACCTGCGTTACATAACCTTCTTGCTCAACTCCGTCGAAAGGTTCGATAAAGTTTTGTAGTCGCAATTCTGCGGGGTCTCTACCCATTTCTAAAGCTGCCGTGTCCATTAGTCTTTCTAATAAATAAGTTGCTTCAGGACGACCAGCACCTCGATAGGCATCCACTGCTGTTGTATTTGTAAAGACTGCATCTACACTTACATTAATTAAAGGCGTTGTGTATAAGCCTTGTAATAAAGTACCGTGTAAATAAGTTGGAACGGCTGGTGCAAAAGTAGATAAATAAGCCCCCATATTTGCAAAAGTATCTGCCGACAAAGCCAATACATTACCGTCTTTATCAAAAGCCATTTTTGCAGTAGTGATATGGTCCCGACCTGCTGCATCCGTGACAAAACTTTCACTTCTTTCCGCCGTCCATTTAATAGGGCGTTTAATCTGATTCGAGCCCCAAATTACTAATGCTTCTTCTGTATAATGAAAGATTTTACTACCAAAACCACCCCCTACATCTGGCCCAACTACTCGAACTTTATGTTCTGGTAAGCCCAAGACAAAAGCACATAATAATAAACGAATTAAATGTGGATTCTGTGTAGACGTATATAAAGTGTATTTATCATAAGCTGTATCAAAATGCCCAATGGCACTTCTTGGCTCAATTGCATTACAAATAACTCTTTGATTGATAAATTCTAAAGTGGTGACATGATGCGCACCAGCAATAGCCGCATCGACCTCCGCTCTTGGATTACCCAATTCCCAATCAAACGCTAAATTGTTTGGCACATCAGGATGCACTTGTGGAGCACCATCTGCTCTAGCTGCTTTTGCATTCGTAACTGCTGGCAAAATATTATATTCTACCATCACCATTTCCGCTGCATCTTTAGCTTGCGCATACGTTTCTGCTACGACCATTGCAACTGCATCTCCTGCGTGCCGAGCCTTATCCGATACCAAAAGTGGATGCGGTGGTTCTTTCATGGTATCGCCATTCTTAAAATCGACTTGCCAGCCACAAGGGACACCACCAATTCCTGCAGCATCTGTATCTTTTCCTGTAAATATCTTAACTACGCCATCCATTTGTTCGGCATGAGCAATATCTATATTTACAATTTCTGCATGCGCATGCGGACTCCGCACCATACAAGCATAAGTCATCTGAGGCAAAACGATATCGTCCGTATATCTGCCTTGTCCGGTGATGAACCGTTTATCTTCCACTCTTTTTACAGAGGAACCTATATATGTCATTTTTTTATTTTTAAGATGTCAGAAGTCAGACCGAAAATTAAAATTTTCTGTCAGAAGTCAGATGTACTAAGTTATTAACATGTCTCATCTGACTTCTGACAGTTTAGGTAATAAACGGTCTGACTTCTGACCTCTGATTAAGCTGTTTCTTGCATCTTATTCGCTGCATATTGAATAGACTTCACGATATTATGATAACCTGTGCAACGACAGAAATTACCTTCTAAACCGTGGCGAATTTCTTCTTCAGATGGATTGGGGTTATTTTTTAGAATATCGGCGGCACACATAATCATACCAGGGGTACAGAAACCGCATTGTAGACCATGCTCTTGATGGAAG
>JBGCFJ010000446.1:0-6611 GCA_045106885.1 Saprospiraceae bacterium | reverse complement strand
CCTTTCCATAATTCAAGAAACTGTGTGCTCCCTTAATCCATTCTTGGATTTTTAGGACTAAGGATAAATCAACGATAGGGGCTTTGCCACCAAATTCTCTGCTAGTTTCCAACATTCCATAGTAAATTCCTTTAATACTAATTGATTGTTCAAGTACATCCTGCATATATAATAAAGAAGTCATCGAAAAAATAGGCAAAGACCGAAAAGCATGAGTTACATCTAAATAGATATTTTCCCCTGTTTCTAATTCTTGAAAAACTGCTGTTAAAATATTAAAAATATCCCATTGCTCTTTTTCATTTAGCCCATACGGAATAATCCTTACCTTTGAATTATTTCCCAAAGCTGTTTCCAATGCGGTCATATCTATTGTGTCAATAGGCGTGGCGTGATTACTTTCTTCTGCCCAAGTACCTAATTGATAATAATAGGCTTCGTCAAAAACACTTGCTCTTTTTTTTGCAAAATGTTCATATACTTCTTCCCACATAGACCGAGCCGTACCAATTAAAATTAGCCGGTCCACTTTGAAATGTTCAAATAATACAGCAGATACAAAAGAATCAGTACCAACCTCTGCTCCATTGATGGTGTAAGTCGCTGTACGATACTTTCGATTGGATTTTTTTTGGTCAGCATTAAGGCTGCCTGTTCCGATGAAGGAGATTAAGGTGGTCATGGGTTAGGATTGAATTAAATTTCTAATTGTTTGATAACTTTTTTTAAGTTTATTTCTAAGATTAGTAGGTGATTCATTTTTAGAAAATCCTCCATGATTAATATCATTTCTCGCTCCTTGGGTAAGGCTTTCATAATCTGTGGCTAATTCTTTTGGAATCGTATTAACTATTTCTATTACTTTTTTAGCGTTTGATTTAGCTATGGCATTCCATTGATTTGCGTCATTTTCAAAGTCATTATTTTTTATAAAAAAGCAAGCACTAATTAAATCTCTATCCTTTTCATTTTGATAATCTAAATCATGAAGAATACAGTAATAGGTAAAAAGGCTTTCTTGAAGCATGGTAATTCCTTGTTGAGTTAAATGGTGTTCTATACACCATTCAACTGCTATAAACCCATTTTTCCAATCTTCAATTTTTGAAAAGGGCTTAATTTTTCTTTCAATTCTTCTCAAAATCGGTTTCATTGGAACAATGAAATCTTCATTTGAAATATTTTGAAGATTATTTTGAAGATTAGAAAAAATTCTGCCTTTAATCAGTTCTTTTCCTCTGTTTGTCTGTAAGCAATCGGTTGCAACATCTAAAGATTTGGACAACAAATTGAATTCTCTAGCAACTTTAGTGTTTTCATTTCTTGTTTTAAGCAATGGTATTATCTTTTGTTTTGTAAGACTTGATAACCCTGCTGAGCGACCATAATTTATAAAATCACTTGCAGCTACTGTCCATTGTTGTAGGACTGCAAAATTTGTTAAATCGAGAATTTCTGCATTTCTATCTTCTATGTCCATTTCTTTGACATCAAAAAAAGAACCTAATGCTTCAAAAGCGCCATAATGAATACTACGTACTGTTACTTTTTTCAAAGTCCGCACATAATCCATAAATACCATCCCAAGCATAGGCAAAAACCGAAAAGCATGTGTAATATCAAAGATTAATTCATCCTCCTCGTTTATTTGATTATACATTTTATCAAAGATGCTCCATATCTGAGTAGTATTAAATCCATCATTTATATCTACTACTTCAATTTTGGCATCCAATTTTAAGTTATTTAGCCTTGTATTAAGTCCTTCATTAGGTATATTTTTTTTAGTTTTTCTATCTAAATGACCATTATCTTTCCAGTTTTTATTCTTAGCATCCTCTGTAACAAAGACACATAATTTATCAGTACTACCAAAATCTTGGCAGTAGAGTCTTACAATAGCTTCTTGAATATATTTTACATTCTTTATTTTTCGTTCTTCTTCCCCCTCTTCAAAATAATTACATAGTAAATAGTCATTTGTACCCAAAAACGAAATAAAAACTTTGCGTGCCATTAAGATTGATTTAGTTGGTTATATAATTGTTGGGATTTTTCGCTACCGAGCCATTTGATTATTTCCTTGAAAATAGGATGTTTAGTACTAAAAGGTTTTGCGTACTGTTTTTTTATACTATTTCCTCCATTTTGATAACCATTAAGTAACCATTGTTCAATAAATTCAATGTCGTTATTCTCTGTCAAGTAGCCTGCTGGAAATTTAGTACTCAATTCGTTTCTCTTACATTCATATTTTTTACTGCCATATTGCTCCACTAAATTTTTCAAGTCATTGATTTTTTTAGTTTTCTTATCTCCTATAAACCCCTCTAATGATTGTGATTGGACTATGGCAATTTTTGCCTGCTGCTGTTGTTTAAATTGTTCTTCTCTTGCAAGTCGTTCTGCTTCTTTTTTCGCTATACGGTTAGCCTTAATTTGACCTATTAATGCTTGCTTTTTTTGATTAAAAGCAGTTGCTAATTTTTCTACTTCCTCTATTTTAAATTTGGCAATGGCAACATCTAAACTACCTGCAAATTTTAGTTTTTCTTCGTCTTCTTTTAGCCATTTTTGGAAGGAAGAAATAAAGCTATCATCACATAATTGGATGTTACATACATCCTTAGCGGTAGCATATTTTTTTAAAGAATCATTCTGCTTTACAATTTTAGGATGTACATCTAATTCCATATAAGTTAGTGCTTTATCGTTTTCAGCATCTTCGTAACTCATAGCCAGTAATTCTTTCATCTGAACAGTTTGACACCAGTTTGTAGAGAGTTTACTTGACATAAAAGCTTCAAAAGACTTCAAATATTCTTCTTGCTTGAATTTTGTATTAATATTTAACTTCACTTTACCATAACCAAGTGGTTTTGCCATACCTATACTATGGAATGCCTCATTACAACCGTGAAATGTTAAAGCACTCAATAATGCACCAAGTTCTATTTTCCTGAGATTATGATAATTTACTACGAATTTAAATTTTGCGCCGCTTGGTAACGGCTTAAATTTTACAGCTACTTTTTCATTATCATTAGGTGATTTATTTTGTTTTAATGATTGATGAACAGGGTATTTTTTCCATCCTGCTATTTCGGCACTATTCATATAGGTGACTATATTTCCATCACCTTGTTTTAAATAGAAAGGGTAATAGGACGCTTTTGGAGAAGCTAATACTTCTGTTCTTTTATTTGATGGAATTACATCATTATTTAACCATCCTTGCGAAAAAAACACCCTACCTTTTAACGGGGAATTTTTATCATTGATATTACCAAAAATTAAATCACTCAATCCTAACTGTTCTCCTTTTTGAGTGTTATTTATAAGGTCATGTACACTATTTTTATAAGGTAGCTTATACAAATAGGATAAGCCTAAATGAATGACCTTACCAGCTCTATCTTTATGGAAGAAAACTGGAATTTCTCGCCCTTTATGTAACTCGTTTCGCCAATACTTCCAGTCATAAGACCATCGAGATTTATCATGATCAAAATAGGCAAATTTGAAATTTTTGATAATTTCTTTATCTACATCTTTTATTGATTCATTACCATTTTGGAAAAAGACAAATTCTAAGTTTTTACCATTTCTTTTTTTTGAGTCTTTTAAATTATTTGCTCCTGGCTGACCTGTAAATACAATTTTCCCTTTTTTTGTACCAGAAGTGTTAATCTCCGAAATTAACCGACCAGTATTATCTTTATCAGCATGAAAAGATAAGGATGAATTTATAACATGTTGATATTGTTTGTTTTTAAAAACTGCACTCTTTTCTCTATCTTTTGCTCCTCTGATATATCTTCCCCCTCTGTCAAAATCTACAGTCATTGATGTCTTAAAATATTCATCTATTTTAGTTTGTGAAATTCTTCCTGGAATACCACAATCTCTGATAGCGAAATAACCATCTTCACTTTTCCTAAGATAACCACAAAATATTTTATCAGGTTTGAAGGGTTTTAAATAGGTATTATTTCTTAAATCTCTAAAAGCATATTTATTATTTTGGGTCATTGACTTTATCCCCCCAAAACTCATAATCTCCATCACATTTCGTATCATTCCTTTTAAAGAAGTAGCTGGAATAAAGTATTTACCATTAAAATTGCTAAATTCTAAAACCTCATTAGCATCTTCTTTTTTTTGCTTTCCACTACTGATAAAAATATCAGCGTGAGCAGTTAATTCAACTTCGATAGTACCTGATACACCGTCTTCAAAAGGTATATCATGCGATACCGCATCTGCCCAATGTGGAGAAACTATTTGTTTGCTGAGTGGCACAAAGCGATAGGGTGCTTTTGCTTTAAATGATTCTTTATTATTATAACTCATAATTCTTTATTTTTAAATCCAACAAAAGCAGACCAGGTGGGACAAAAGACTAATCTATTATCGTTTATAACATCTTCTTTTTCTACCCAATGCTGATACATCTGAATTTTCCAATTCTTTCCAAATTGTTCTTCCTTGGCAAAGTAGGTCGTTACATATTCTTTAGGGATATTTTCTAAATTCATCTTAGCTATCCGATAAGCACCATCAATGTTAACAATGCGAATACTGATATTTTCTTTTGCAGCGTACAGCATCCCTTCGACTACAAAGGGCAACTTAGTTAATTGATTGGGGGAAAATGATTGACCTTGTAAAATCTCAGGTTTTTCGGCATTAGAATACCATAAATACCCTTCATATAGTAAATCTGGAATAGCTTGAGGGTTGGATATTTTTGAAATTGTATTATTCATCTATAATTGAGTTTGAAATGTACCATAACCTTTAGTAGTAGCCCCACCTAAAGCTAGATGCCCGTTTTTTAAATCTTCTAAAGCGGCTTCAAAAGCTACTTTAGCTAAGTCAAATATCTCTTGTTTACTTTCATCAATATTAGTATCAAGAATAATATTTAGTGTAATCGCATCTTTATAATAAAGCGCTTTTTCTTGGAATAATGCGCCATCATAAGCGCCACCTGTAAAACGGTCAATTTTTACATGATTAAATACATGGGTTTCACATTTAGCAGTATCTAAATAAATGTCCTCAATCAATAGGCGTCCGATTTGACCAGATTCCCCTTTTTTTGAATTCTTTTTACAACCAAATAGATATTTAACGGCTAGATTATTTTCACCGACCCCTTCTACCGTATGTTCTTCCTTTTGTAAATCTTTTAATTTTGCTTCAAAGCGGTTGATTATTGATGAACCTTCGTCTTCTTTAAAGGATGAAAAAGATTTGCTTTTGACATCGGCAATAATTTCTTCCCAACGAGGGTCATCTGATGTCCAATTTGCTGTAGATTCAATAGAAAATGCATTTAACGCATTTTCCTTATCCATTTTGTAAACAGCTTCATCAATAAGATTATAAGTTCCCATGAATTTTTCATGAAGTCGATTATAATGGAAAGCAGTTCGGTGAGACAATGCTCCTTTTATTGAAGTCGCAGGAATTAAATATTTCTCTTTAAACACACATTTCCCATTTTGCCACTCTATTACTTGTTCCTCTTTTGGTGAACCATCTGCGTCGGTATCTGGATGTCCAGAACCGAAGAAAATAAAATCTCGTGGTTGGAGCGTAACTTGATAGGCGAGATTTTCTTTTGATGAAATAGGTTTGTCTAAATCTATCTGTTTGAAATGCGTATTATTGAGATTAGAAGACTTATTAAGGTATTCTAATAATTGAGATTTTTTGGTTAAATCATATACTGATTTATTTATACCAATGACTCGAATTTTACCAGACCCATTGCGAGTACCAGCACCTAGTTTGAATAAATCATTTTCAAGTAAATTGATTAAATCATTCCATCTAGCTTTGTCCACATCATTATCGTTCGCTATAAATTCAATTTCAAACCCAAATCGAGTGCCTTTAAATAATAATTCTCGGTCAAATTTATTTCCTTTTTTACCAACTCCTTTATCGGTTATTTTTACATGGTCTCGTTGAGGGGTCAACATCATTCCTTTAAAGTATTCGTCATTTTCCCAATTAAAAAGACCATCACATATTGTTTTACCATCTGCATTTGTAATATGGGCAGAACTTATGATTAACCGACTTCCTAGTTCCTCCTTTCCAGTCCCTCCTTTATCCTTTGCATTTGTCTGCGTACATCCAAACACCTCATAGCTAGCCTTATCGCCACAAGTCCTTTGGTACAAATGATGTAACACACCAGTAATACTTGTCCCCGGTATATAAGGCAACCCATTGGCATCTCTAGCCAGTACATTATCCAATAATAAGGATTGGTCACCTGAATTAACGGCTATCGTTGAGGCAGCTTCTATCAAAATAGAAGCAACATATCTAATATTGTTTTTCATGTTCTTTTCGTTTTTGCATTTTTGAAGCTGTTTTTATTAAGATTTCTCTTTTGTTTTCTTTATGCTCTTTAATAAACTCTAGCAACTTATCTGCTTTTCTTTCCCAATTTTTCGCAGCAATTCCTCTTCTTAGAAAACCTCTACTCTTTTTCTCATCCTGTTCATCTTTATGAAAAAGTAAGTCAACTAACTCCGCTTCATCAAGTGTTGATTTGGCAATAGCTCTAATGGCTCCCCATTGACTTTTTG
>JBGCFJ010000445.1:0-7883 GCA_045106885.1 Saprospiraceae bacterium | reverse complement strand
TCTACTAATATCTAAGGCGAGCGTGGTAATATCTTTATTTGGTAGTGCTATAAATGTAAGGCTGCAATATTTTATAAACCCAATGTTTCTTATGGGGTTTACTTAGACATAGCCTTACAAATGTAGCACTACCCTGGAGCTATAAAAATATAATTTAAAATTACAATATGTTTATTTTAATATAATTCTTTTAATAATAGATTCATTTATCCATTTTTTTAGAGGATTTAACAAAAAATAACCTACGTAAATCCGTAGGTTATTTTTCGTTTTCTCTAGTAGTTAAATATTTTTTAATATCAATCTTTTATCTGACGCTCTATACACCCCCTTAGATGAAAGTGTAGGAATCAATAAAACATTTCCACCCGTTTGTAATATTAGGGCGAACGAAAAATCGTTTTTGTAATAGGTAATCGGCTGATAAAAATTAAAAACTTTTGTGATTTTGACTTTTCGTTCGCCCTATTTGTAATATTAAAACCGTTACTCTCGCCAAATAGATTCCTTAGCATAAGCTGTTGGACGGTTTGGTAAAGTAACTTCATTTTCGCTGGCATAAATCTCCCAAGCTTGAATTAGTTGAACTAAAACTTCTGATTGGGTTGCTGCTAAATTATGCTGTTGACTAATGTCATTTGATAAATCGTATAATTCCCATTCACTACTACCATAAGGTGCCTCCATCCATTCTGCTTTCCATTTCCCTTTTCGTACACCTCTTCTACCAAATAATTCCCACGCATGCGCTTTGTCTTTTGGGTGAACGGTTTCCTTTTCTCCCGCCAACCAAGGTAATATAGAAGTGCCATTCATCGGGAATATTTTTCGTCCTTTATAGTCGGTTTGTGGGTGTTGTACCTTAGCTAAATCTAAAAAAGTAGGTGCCAAATCCATTACAGAAAGGAAATCATGATTGATGCCATTGCTTACTTTTTTTCCTTTGGGGTAATGAATCATAGCAGGCGCTCTCACGCCACCTTCGGTCGCAAAAGCTTTGTACCATTTGAACGGTAAAGAGCTTACTTGTGCCCAATTTGTACCTAGTTCTACATAAGAATTGATTCGCCCCATATTGGCTAAACTATTGTCAAAAGTGGTATCTACCCATTCTCCAGTTCCTTCATATCCCATGATACTATTGCCTTCTGCTCCATTATCTGCCATAAAAATAATCAAGGTATTCTCGTATTCCCCAATGTCTTTTAAATGTTGAATAACCCTACCTGTATGAAAATCTAATCGTTCTATCATTGCCGCATAAATCTCCATCGCTTTGCTAGCTTTTTGTTGTTCTATTTCAGTCAATTCAGCCCATGGCAATACATTTGGGCTCAAAGGAGGCAATTTGGTATAGGTAGGAATAACGCCTGCTTTTTTTCCATTTGCCAATCTACTGACGGCCAATTTTTCATAACCTTCGTCATATTGACCTTTATATAAATCCACATATTCATCAGGAACTTGTAAAGGCCAATGTGGTGCAGTATAAGATAAAAAATGAAAAAATGGTTTATCCTGTTGATGACTTTCCTCAATAAATTCAATCGCCTTATCTGCATAATTTTTACTCGAATAAAAATCTTTTGGTAAGACTCCTACTAAGCTACTATCTTGACTATAAGCAGATTCAGGTATAAAGGATAGAAAAGGTTGTTTATCATAAAAATGCCCCCCTCCCCCTGGTAACAAACAAAAAGAACGAGTAAATCCTCGATTAAAAGTCCATTGTTCTTTTTTGCGGGGAGACCCCTGATGCCATTTTCCGACTATTGAAGTATGGTAACCCGCATCTTGTAATAATTTGGGAATAGTCACTACATCAAAATTCAAGTATCCTTCATACCCTTTTAGTCCTTCTTGATTCTCTGACCAATCCCCATCCATCGTACCATAACCATTGCGGTGAGCATCTACCCCAGTTAACAACATCGCACGAGTAGGAGAACAAGTAGGGCCAGTGCAGAAAGAAGTAAAATAAGTACTCTGTTTTGCTAAAGCATCAATATTTGGTGTTTTGATTTCGCTACCGTAGCAACCTAAGTCTGTAAAACCTAAATCATCTGCTACTACCAATAATATATTGGGTTGCTTTGATTGATTTTTAACGGTCGTCTTTTCTTGTGTATTACAAAAGCAAAGCAGTAAACAAAGTAGTAAGCAGCTTATCGGTCGATACATATCAAATAGAGTAATTGATGAAATAAATCATTTGGATTTAGTTAAGTAATGCGGATTGATTAATCGGGTAAAATTTTTAGCTTGAATTTTTTCGATAGTTTTTGCCAAAAAATCAATGCATAACTTGTCCCGACACCTCGGTAGCACCGCTACGGATTTATTTTTTGGTGAAAAATAGCAGGAGGAAAGTCAATTCCGAACCGCATAGCGGATGGGATGGCTTAAGGCTGCTACAAAATTACCCGATTAATTGAGCTGCATTACTTATTTACTCCGCAAGTTAAAAATTATACTTTAAATCTATATTAAAGAGGCTGGTTGAATCTTTAAAGAATACTTCGATGAATTTACCCAAATACGTTAATGAAATTTTAAAGTTTAAACATTGATAAGCCTTAAACAGTTGTACCTGAAAAATTAAATCATGAAAAACATACCAACATCCGTTATTGAGCAAGCTTATACTTATGAAAACTACCGAACATTAATTGATACTTTATTTGCCGAGGATAAAACAACAGGCGCTGACCATAGTCCAGCAATGCTGAATTACACGAAACTGAATTTATCTCGCATGAATCGCTTGGACAAACGCAGTCGATTAACGGATACAACCATTGAATCATTAGCCAAAATAAATCGCCCTGTTATTTGGTTAGTACTTACAGAAGGATGGTGTGGAGACGCAGCGCAAATTGTTCCAGTTCTAAATCAGATGGCAGTAGCTAATGATAATATTACTTTGCGTTTTATTTTAAGAGATGAAAATCTAACTGTAACAGATGCTTTTTTAACGAATGGCGCTCGTGCGATTCCGAAAGTCTTAGTCTTAGACGCAACGACTTTGGAAGTCTTAACTACTTGGGGGCCACGTCCTGCTGAAATGCAAAAAATGGTTTTGGATGCTAAGGCAGCATCTTTAGCCACCGAAGATAAGGAAGAACGAAAAGCTATTTCTAATGCATCCGCTAATAATCTACATTTATGGTATGCAAAGGATAAAACGAAAACTATACAAGTCGAATTTTTAGCTGCACTAGACATTGAAACTTAAAAAAACTATGCCCAATTGTTTGAGTATAGCTTTTTTGGCTACCCGTCTAAAGTTGGACACTCAAGTTTAGAACAGACAACGGAAAATCTATATTTTCCGAGGCTTGGAGCAGCGAATACATGTCCATCTAAATCTTCTCGGCAATGTTCTATCGCAATATCTCTGACTAAAAGAGTTTGCCCGTCTGAGTTAGTTAAGAAATTTCCACACAATTCAGTTGCTAAACTCACGCCATAAAGATGATGCAAAAGCATCCTATGCTTAGCGTGGTAATAAAAATATTTAGAAGAATCAATAAAGGCATGTACTTGATCGTAATCTTCTGGTTGCCCACCAAATTTTCTTTGTGACAATAAACAATGCTTATAAATATCCATTATTTGATTATTTTTAAAACAAAAAAATAAACAAATAATTTAATAAATTAATTTATACACATTTAATGTGTATTAAATAAAGCGATTTTTAGTTATTTCTAATCATTTTTAACCCTTAAAATATTTAGGCATAACCGTTAATAAAAACTAAAATATATCCAAAAATGAACTACTCATTGGATAAATACTGTTTATAGCTTAACTTTCGGTGGATTAACATTAATGTTAAGGACAACAGTACAATGAGTAAACAAGAAATTATAAAAAATATCAAAGTAGCTATTACCAAGGCAGAGACGCAGCAGGCATTGGCTCAATTGATTGCTTTCCTAGATAGTAATCGACAATATAATGCGATGAGCAAGGTAGCTCGGTTGGCGCAAGCAAAGTATGAACGAGCAGCTCAAGATTTCACGCAAGGTTTAGTGGATAGGGAAGACACTACTTTTATTTATAATAGTGTCAATAGAACCGTTTTGCAATTAGTCGCAGATTTGAATAAAGATGATTTTGACCTTTCTCATTATGAATCCGATATGCGCCCCCCCAATGTTTGGCTAAAAAGAATTGGAACTATTCTAGCAGGCATTTTAATCGTGTTAGCAGGTGGATTTGGTTATTCGATTTATAATGCAGAAAAAGAACCTGATTTGGTAGGAATCACTTGTCCCGTTTTTCAAGAAAATGCGGAATTTAATGTATTATTACTGCCCTTTCAGCCTAATATAACAGACGAACTAACCCCGCATATTACCATTAAAAGACGCTTAACCGATAAATCTGCTAAAGAAAAACTAAATATTAGTATTGAAATAGATAAAGATTATTTTGACAATCACGATACCCCAGGAAAAATAGAAGCGATGACAGCAGGAGATGATTGTGGTGCACAAATGGTTATATGGGGAATTTGGGAAAAGACTAATAATGGGACGATTATTTCTACCGATTTTAAGTATTTAGGAAATAGAGACCGCTTTGGTTTTCAAAAGTTAAAATTGGAAAGTAATGACCAAATAGATACTGTTTTTACCATGTCTA
Organism: Saprospiraceae bacterium; assembly: GCA_045106885.1. Classification (GTDB taxonomy): domain Bacteria; phylum Bacteroidota; class Bacteroidia; order Chitinophagales; family Saprospiraceae; genus JAFMDF01. The sequence continues at coordinate 3,230 of JBGCFJ010000445.1, read as the reverse complement.
ATATTGAAACTCAAGGTACGTTGACTCAAGATATTGAAAAGGTAATTGATAATTATTTTGGGCTTATTGCCGAATTATCGGGACAACCGCAAGCTGCTATCGAACCTTTAAAAAGAGCCACGCCCTCTCCTACGGACACCGCTGCTTTTTTACTCAATCAAATGACTTTGGCCAATTGTTATATTGAAATGGGCGATAACCATGCAGCAGGAGAAGTTTATAATAATATTTTAGAAGCCCATCCTGATTATGGTTTTGCTCGAAATAATCGAAGTGCCATTATGTACCAAGAAGGAAAATATGACCAAGCAGTAGCAGATATTTCGGTTAACTTAGATAAGACACCGAACGATGCGGATGCCCTCATTCTTAGAGCAAGTGCTTATCTTAAACAAGAAAACTTAGAAAAGGCAGAGGAAGATTTAGATAGATTTCGGATTGTTTCCCCCAACAAACAACACCTGCAAAACAGAGTAATTCAATTAGAGGAAAAGAAGAAAGCCAAAAGAGTAATAATTGATAAAGCGACAACGGAATTAAAAGTCAATAAAAATTCAATTACTGCTTTAAATAATCGAGCTGCTGCCTTAGAAAGTTTGGGCAAACATAAAGCAGCAATTGTCGATGCGAATCGAGTTATTAAATTAAATAAGGCCAATCAAAAAGCTTATCAAACTTTAATAAAGGCACTTAAAGAAAATGACCAAACTGATGAAGCGATTATTATGTTACGGGAGGCAGAGGCTAAAGGCGTGCAATTGCAACGTTTGAATAAACAACTCCTTAAAAAGAATAATAATTAGGCTTAGAGCCCTATTTTCTGTAAAACTACTTGCTTATAAGAAGTAGATTAGGTACACCAAATGAAGGACAACTACCAAATGGTTGGACGTATCGGTTTTCTATTACGCAAACCTTAGATATGGAAGGGAATAATTATGAAAATAGCATTCCCGCTAATATAGAAATCTTTATGAATTGGGACAATAGAATCAAGGACGAAGTAATTCAGCGAGCTTTAATGGAATTATTGTAGATTTTCCCTTAATATCTTAAACAAAAGTATTACTTTTAAAGTTTATAGTAAAAATGTAATCAAACTAAAAATTCATTACTAATTATGACAAATCAAGAAGTAATTCAACGTTTAAAAGATGGTAATGCTAGATTTGTAGCAGACTCCCTTGATGGAAAATTACAAAACAGCTCTAGAAGAAATGACCTAGTTGGTGGACAAGCTCCTTATGCTATTGTACTCAGTTGTGCAGATAGTAGAGTCGTTCCTGAACTAGCATTTGATTCTGGTTTAGGCGAATTATTTACCGTAAGAGTTGCTGGAAACGTAGCTAATAGCTCTTCTATTGGTAGTATCGAATACGCTGTAGCACATTGTGGTACTAAAGTAATCGTTGTGATGGGTCACCAAAGTTGTGGTGCAGTTACAGCTGCTGTAGCTGGCGGAGATAATGGCTATAATATCAATCACTTATTATCGCATATTACACCAGCGATTGCTGCTTCCGCAGAAGGTGCTTCTGTTACCGATATTGTGAAAAAGAATGCGGAAATGACGGTAGAAGAATTAAAAAATCGGTCTGCTATTATTAAGGCTGCCGTAGATTCAGGCGATGTAGAAATAGTGGCTGCTTATTATAATTTAGATGGCGGGAAGGTAGACTTTCTATAAGTTTCCTTAACACATAGTCACATAGTGTCAACACATAGCAAACATAGTTTTACGAATTAGATTCAACTATTTAAGCGCTTAAAGTTATGTTCAATATCCACGATATTTATCGGGACAAGTTGTGAAATTACTATTGTGACTATGTGTTAATTTTTGACGTTGATTTCGCTGATTATTATGATTTTTTATGATGAAAAAAATACTGTAAAAAAATAAAATAGACCTTTCTATCTCTTTTCTTCAAATTCTCCTATCAATCGACTTAATAACTTAAACTCTTCCTTATTTATTTGTTCCAATTGTTGAGCAATTACTAATTTGTCAACAATTACATTGTACTCGTGAATATCTTTTATTCGCTTTCTTTTTAATATTTTTTGAAGTATATCTTTTCTTTTAAAAGTAAGTTTATTAGTTGATATTTTTTTCCAAAAATTTTCTACGTCCACTCCTTTTGTTTCATTCCAGTAGATAAGAAAATCATTTTCTAAATACTTTAGACTTGCCACTTTTCGAAATTGTGGCTTGGGGTTTAATGCTAGGTTTTTCAATTCATTTCCAAAATCAATCATCTGGTCTTTCAGCTCTTTTGTTAATTCCTTTGAATCAAGAATTACTTCTTCTGCTAATTCAATCAGCTTAACAATTTCATCAGCTTTTTCTTTATATTTTTTTCGTCGTTTTTTCATTTCTTAACTGCTTAAAAAAAGACCAAATTTCAGTTACCGCATTAATATCCTGATTGGTCGGTCCTAATAACTTAGGCATAATGCTCTTTGGATGTGGCATCGTATGCCCTGCGCCTATCATTTTATAAACGATTGCTTTTGTTGTACCACCACATTGCCAACTAGTTTGTTCTACGGTAGAATTATCCCCCATTATTTTATCTGCTAGTGTTTGTTTAGTCATCGTCAATTGACAAGTATCCAAACTTAACCAATAATCCATAGTCGCATCCGTTGATAAAACCGTTCCTCTAGAATCATTCCCTAAAATAGAGACGAGTCCACCATCATAAGGATTTACGGGGTCAGCCGTTCCATTCATAATTAACACAGGTACAAATTTTCCTTTTTTCTGGCAATCTAAATTAGCCGCAATCGGTAAATTCGCAGAAATAGCGGCTATCCCGTTAATCCATTCGGGCGCTTCTAAAGCTAATTTAAAACTAAAATGTCCACCATTAGAATGTCCTGTTGAAAAACGATATTGAAAGGAGTGATTGAGTTGTTCGCTTAAGTGTTTTTCTATGGCTTTTAAAAAAGTAATGTCGTCAATATCCTCCGTGTTCGCTTGATAATCGGCACTTCCTCGGCAGTCATTCCAATGATTCGCATAACCTGTTGGATAGACAACTACAAAACCTTCTTTATCGGCTAATTGGTCAAATTCGTAAGCCGTTTGTTCTCTGACGCCTTCGCCTGTTCCTGTAGAACCGTGGAGCACAAAAATGATGGTATTTCCCTTGATATTTCTCGGTGTATACCAATGGAAATTTCTTGCACCACCACTACTTTCAATGGTAGTGGTTGAGAATTTG
>JBGCFJ010000444.1:0-2002 GCA_045106885.1 Saprospiraceae bacterium | reverse complement strand
TCGCGTACAATGACCTCAATGCTACCATTGTTTTCATTAGAACACTGTATCGGAGTAGCTAGGGTATTATCGAACAAAAGTCAAAAATGTCCCATAGGTTAAGTATTGTTGGAGGCTAAGATGGCGTTAAGATTAATATTGATGGCATCCGTCAGGTCAAAAGAATCCTTCACTTGGTCATCGGCAAAATCATAAAAGCCCTCCAAATTGAAGTGTTTCCAAGTCACAATAGAGCCAGAGCGAATAGATTCTATCATTTGCTGTTTCTTTTCTAAAGACTTCTCCTCCTCAATTTTCTTGGAAAGGTAAAGGTAATTCCAGCAAATCAAAGCATTTTTAATTAGTCTTCTACAACCATCCACAACGTCCATTTCTTCTTTTGTTCCTTGTTGAAATTCTTCTTCCCCAACACAGACGGCTTTGTTGAATTTATTGGAATTTTCAATTTTGCTTAACTGTTTTTCGATAGCTTGGCGTAATTCTAAATCATCAATATAATCCAGAACAAAGATGGTACGGATAACATGCCCCAATTCTTTAAGGGCTTGATAAATTGGGTGCTGTTTAGAGTACGAGTTGAGCCGTTTGAATAGTTGAGAAGGGGTACAAATTTTTAACCTTATGGTCACTACAAATCGTAAAACTTCATCCCAATATTTTTCAATCAACTCGGTCTTGATATATTTGGTGGGCAGGATTTTATAGTTTCTATCCAGATAGATTTCCTTTTTTTTTAGAGAATAAAGGGTACAATCAGCTAATTTTGAAATTCTAGGAGCAAGTTTAAATCCTAACAGATAAGCCAAAGCAAAAGCCGCCTCACTTTGCCCGTGTGTGTCGGTGGAGTGTATGGTACTTTGGATATTATCATTATGTACTAAACCATCAAAGACAAAGGTACTTTCTCGATCAGCAGGGCTGTGGACCATAGAGTAAAAATTAAAATTCCTTTGGTCAATGAAGCCATAAACACTCACTCCTTTTTCTTTACCAAAATATTTAAAGGAATGGCTTGCCAGCAAAGAATCAACGGCAACGGATACTTTTTGTCCATCACTAGAAGTATGTAGTTCGCTTTCATTATCCAAGTAAATATTAGGCAATTCCAGCGCATTCATAAAATCAACGATACCAGAATTGGCATCATCAATATTTTCCTGAGAAAAATACCAATTAACCACATTAGAAAGTCGCCCTTTTGCTCGATTACGAGATATTTTCTCCATTTTATGAATACCAATATTGCAACCATAGCCAATAATGGAAGCTAAAAAGGAACTGCGGTCAGGACGAACCTTTTCATATTTTTCTTTCCACGGTTGGAAGCAGTCTAAAAAATTGGTAGTAGCATCAATGGTAGTCAGCACTTCCAGTAACGGTACATATTCTTCTTTTGGGAAAAAAGTGGATAGTTTATTGTTATCTACTTCTTCCAATTTTGGTGTATTTACGAAATAGGAACCATCTTTTCGGAACTTAATATGCTTGTTCGCTTCCTCCAAAATCCGTTCATTGGTTTGTTCATAGGCATTAGCCAACTGTTTTTTAAGGAAAGTCAACACATCCTCAAACTTAGTCATATCGGTGAGCGAAGCTCGTTCTAAAAGTTGCCCTCGCTGTGATTTCCATAACTTTAAAGAAATCAAATAATGGCTAAAGGACTTGAATTTGTAAGAATTTTCAAGGTTAAGTTTTCCTGCTTTTATCCCATAAAATAAATGTCGGAATAGCAGCATTTTGTAGAGCGATACTCGAAATTTACTATTCTTACCATAAATTTTATCCTGTTCTTCTTTGGTCAAAAATACTTGTGGTGCGTTTTTATTAATATTGCCCGCTTTGGATTTAAAATGATTGATGGCTTCGAGCAAATCTTTATCTGATTGAGCTTTATCAAAATTTAGATGAATTACCATGGGGTTCAATTTTCGCTGTACAGATTTAGCTTGTCTTTCTAAAATATCATAGGTCGTTTCTTTGTGAGATATATTTTGAGAGAGGG
>JBGCFJ010000443.1:0-2424 GCA_045106885.1 Saprospiraceae bacterium | reverse complement strand
AATCGACATGATAGCCGTAAGTTTTGGCGTAAAAGTGATTAACGCTAGAGGATTTAATACAAGTACCCCTACTCGGTCTTTGCAATTGATTGATGGCGTGGATAATGCTTCCCCTGGGCTAAATTATCCTTTGGGTAACTTTTTTGGGGCAGCGGAATTAGATATTGAAGGCGTAGATTTAGTCATCGGTGCAGCATCTGCTTATTTTGGACCAGGTGCATTTAATGGCGTAGTGAATATGCGGACGAAAGATCCCTTCAAACATCAAGGTTTAGATGTAGTAATGAAAGCAGGAGAACGAGACTTTTTAGAGGTCGGTTTCCGATATGCGAAAGCCTTTAAGAATAAAAGCGGAAAGGAAACTTTTGCCTTTAAAGTCAATGCCGCTTATAATCAAATATATGATTGGGAAGCGAATGATTATACGCCCAAACGAGGTCGTACTAGAGATAGTCTGTTAGCCAATCCTGGAGGTTTTGATGCCGTCAATGTATATGGAGACGAATCAAGTGCTAACTTCAGTACTTTATTTGAACAATTTAGACATCCCGGTTTAAATAGATACCACCGAACAGGGTATAAAGAAGAGGATATTGTGGATTATGATAGTTACAATTTAAAGGCAACCGCCGCCTTACATTATCGTTTCGGGCGAGATTGGGAAGCTATTGCATTCGGTCAATATGGAACAGGGACGACCGTCATGCAATTAGAGAATCGGCTGCAATTAAAAGATGTATGGGCGACCCAATATAGACTTGAAATTAAACAAAAAGACCGTTTTTTCCTTAGATTTTATACAACTGGAGAGGATGCGGGTAAGTCATTTGATATTGTTTCTACCGCACAACAAATACAGAATAGTTGGAAAAGTGAGGGAGATTGGTTGACGGGGTATAAAAATTATTGGTTTAGAAACATTAACCCTCAAGTAAAGGCATTTGACAATTTCCCTACTATCGGTCCTCCACCTGATTTTTTCTATGATTTTGAAAAAGGCAAAGAAATATTAACGGCAAATAATGAGGCAATTGTGGATTTTCATCAACAGACCAGAGCTGCCCAAGATGGTGGTTTCTTGCAATCTGGTACGCCTGAATTCCAAGAAGTTTTTGATAGGATAACAGGCACACCTGTTTTGGAAGGCGGAACTATGTTTGTCGATGAATCTAAATTATATCATTGGCATAGCGAATATAAATTTAAACCGACTTTCGTTGACGAAATTACGGTTGGTGGGAATCTTAGATTGTACAGACCTTATTCTGAGGGCAGTATTTTTAGTGACACATCGGGTACGATTATCAGGACGCACGAATTTGGTGCTTATGTTGGGGTGGAAAAATGGCTATTAAATGACCGCATGAAATTGAATTTTGCGCTAAGGATGGACAAACATCAGAACTATGATTATTTGTTTAGTCCTACTTTTTCGGCTATTTATAGTTTGTCTCCAGCCTCTTCGCTCCGATTCTCTTTTTCTTCTGCGCTTAGAAGTCCTACTTTAATAGAACAGTATTATTATTTAAGAGTCGGTTCTGCCATTTTATTGGGCAATACGCAAGGCTATGATGATTTAATTGATTTAGATTCCTTTGAAGATTATTTGGATAATGGTTTGGATGCAAATCTGTTGGAATATTTTAGTTCTCCAGCATTGGTACCAGAAAAAGTACTAGGCTCTGAATTAGCTTACGCCAATGTTTTTTTAGACGGTAAATTGGATTTAAAAATGACTTTATACTATAATCGGTATGAAGACTTTATTGGCAATAGAATTGGTTTAAAAGTACCCTTTTTTAGAGGCTTCCCAGGTAAGCCAACTATTTTTAGATTTGCGGCAAATGCCCTTGATGTCACGTATACAGGAGGGCTTTCAACGGGGTTTTCCTATAGAATGAATAATCAGGTTAATCTTGCCCTCAATCATTCTTATAACCAAATTTTTCAAGTAAGCGATGACCCTTTAATTCCTTCTTATAATACGCCAAAAAATAAAATTAATTTTAGTATTAACCTAAGAGAAATAAAGATTGGGAAATCCGAACATTGGAGTTTTGGTACCAACATGAGGTGGGTAGAAGGCTATGTTTTTGATAGTTCACCTCAGTTTTCAGGAAGAATTCCCGCTCAGTATTATATCAATGCCCAAATCAGTAAAGAATTTCCTAAATTAAAGAGTACGTTTAAAATAAGTTGCTCTAATTTACTAGACAGGCCTCAAGTTGGTTTAGTTGGTGGCCCAGCGATTGGGCGATTTGCGCATGCTTCTTGGCGGATAAAACTGCATTAATTTTAAATGCTCTAATTAGAGTCTGTCCGTAAAGTCGATTTTGTTCCGCTCGTAACCACCAAATTTATTTGGTAGGTTCATAAATTACTGACAGTCAATATTTTGAATCAGCCAAATAAATTTGGCGATTA
>JBGCFJ010000442.1:0-6129 GCA_045106885.1 Saprospiraceae bacterium | reverse complement strand
AAGTATAAAAGGTTGATTATTTCTTCCACTTTGCCTAAGTATTGCAAAAACAAAAACTATGAGCGAATCTTTAAAAACGTAAAAATGGCAACCTATAAACAACTTAAAGTATGGCAAATGGCTGTGTCATTAATGGCAGAGGTATATGACCTTACTAAAGAAAAAACTAAAAAACAACAACTCGAAGAAGGTTTTGGTATCATAACCGAAATTCGTGATTGTGCGCAAAATATCCATTCTAGCATAGCGAAAGGTGCAGAAAAAAGGAGTAGCGCAAAGTTTTTATCGTATCTCCGTATCGCTAATAGTGCTTCTATTGAGTTGGATACTAAATTAAGAATCGCCAAAGATATTGGAGAAATTGCGAATAGAAACATTCGAGAAATCTTGGATAAAATTGAAGAATTCCAAAAAATGTTAACCATGCTTCGTCGGCCGTTAGAATTAGCGGTTGAGAGAGGTTATGGAAGACAATGGTAAAATAAAGAAGTCAGAAGTCAGACCATTTCATTGTCAGACCGTGAACTGTCAGATTGCTTTACCGCAAATCTGACCTCTGACAGGAAATTTCGGCAACCCATCCCTTCGGGTTCGAAATTAACATTCCTCATGGTCTGATTTCTGACTTCTAAAAATATGAAAATAATCTGCATCGGGCGGAACTACGTTGACCACGCTAAAGAACTAAACAATCCAGTACCTACCAAGCCATTGGTTTTTATGAAACCGTCCTCGGCATTATTGGTGAATAACAAACCTTTGTATTATCCTGAATTTACAAAGAACTTACACTACGAAGCGGAAGTAGTGCTAAGAATAACTCGTAATGGTCGTCATGTCCAACCAGAATTTGCCCATAAATATTACGAAGAAATTGCTATTGGAATTGATTTTACGGCTCGTGATGTACAAGCGCAGTTGAAAGCTAAAGGGCATCCTTGGGAAATAGCTAAGGGGTTTGATGGTTCGGCAGCTATTAGTGAGTTTATTCCACTGAGTTCTTTAAAAAATTCAGAACATATTGAATTTTCTTTGTTCCAAAATGAAAAACGGGTTCAATTAGGTAATACAAAAGACTTGATTTTCTCCTTTAACTATCTCATTACTTACGTCTCTCAATATTTCAAATTACAGGTTGGTGATTATATATATACAGGAACACCAAAAGGAGTTGGCCCTGTCCAAGTAGGGGATAAATTGGAAGCTTATATTGAAGATAGAAAGTTATTATGGTGCGATATTAAGTAACGAACAAAAGTAACTTTGATAAGCGTATGTTTGAAAATATTATTTGATAATTTCCCAACTATGGAAGAGTTGAACGTGAATTACAGCTATTTTATTCATGTTCAACTCTTTCAGAGTTGGGAGATTTGTGAATATTGGTCAATACCCCGCATTTTCATACGGGGTTATTCACGTTTAACCCATTCTGGGTTAGCATTTGTACATCAGATTAAAGCCAGACCCAGCCAAATCTAACTTAAAGAATGCTAAACCAATGGGTTATCTTAGGATTAAAGTCTATTTAACAACAATAATTTTTTCTGTATCTAATAATTGAGTATCAGACACCAATGATATAAAATAAATACCCGATGACAATTGCCCTAATGGTATAGTTATAATATTCCCTGCATTTATTAGATTTAGCGGATGATTTTTAATAGTCTGTCCATTGACGCTAGTAATTTTGATGAATAAATCGGTATAATCGGAGGGGAGAATATTTTCAAGCTTAAGTTTGAGTACTCCTTCTGCACCAATATTATTCCCGATAATTTTCAGGAAATTCTTACCTGATTCATTATTAATATCCAATTCATCAACATCAACAAGCACACCGCCGCCATCTTCCTCTATAACGTCTTCTGAATTCGTATTCAAATTTGTCAATGCACTACTATCTACTGCTACAAAAGAAGTATAAGCTGTAATTAAGCTATACTTTAAGCCAAGTTGAGTGATTTCTTCTTCTATACTAGTCGTATCTGTTTCATTACTTGCTATCCCATAATCGGACATTAATTTGATGCGTTTTCTTGCCCATAAATATTTTAAGGCGATATTTTCTTTTGCATTAACGGAATAATCTGAGAATGATAAGGATTTTGTCAACACCCCGTCTGCATAATCACCAGTTAGGGTAATGGTTCCTTCGGCGGGTTTATTATATTTTCCGTAGATAATAATAGGTCTTTCGGCAAACACATCTGGTATGCTCAAAGGTTCTATATCATAAACGTCAATCCCATCAAAAACTGTTTTTATATTGGTCAATACAGGTCGCTCGATATATTCTTTAAAAGTATTGGCTACTTCATCGGCATCCATAAAATCAGTTGCCACAAAAGCTGCTCCTTCTCCTACATAAGCTATGCCATCAATAATATAACGATTAACCGATGTGCCAATGCCAAAAGAGAAAAAATTGGCTTCATTGAGATTTTGGCGAATCAAATCAAAAGCTTCTTTTTCTACCGTAACATAGCCATCGGTCAAAATAACAAATGTTCTAGAGTAGTCTGCTGTTCCTGGCATGTCCAATGCTCGTTGCATGGCTGGAAGTAATTGGGTGCCTCCACCAGCATTTAAATTATCAAGCATTTCAAGTGCTCTACCAATATTTTCATTGGTAACGGCTAGGGAACTAGAAGATAATACGGTAGACCCACCAGCGAAGAACAAAATATTAAACCTGTCTGCTTGATTTAAATCTGTCAATAGATTGGAGATAAGTTGCTTAGAAATTTCTAGCGGTCTTCCCCTCATAGAACCAGAAACATCCATAATAAAAACATATTCTCGTTGGGGGCTATTGAAAGCTATGTCTGGTTTAGCAGGTTGCAGCATAGATAAAAAGAAGTTTTCTTCTTCTCCTTCATAAAGTAATAGACCAGACTGAATTTGATTGTCATCTAAGGTATAATCTACAATAAAATCAGCTCCTGGATTCGTGTTTAGTATTGTTTGTGCGGAATTGCCTTGATAATCAAAAACGGCCTCATGGGATTTACAGTCGGCAGTAAGCGGCATTCCTGCATTTATTTTTAAGTTGATATTTAAGCTGGTTGCTGATAGAGGAAGCGCATCTATAATAGCCTGAGCGACCCAAGATTCTCCATTTGTCGTGAATCTAGGACCGACTATATTCGGAAAGATAAATTGATAAATACTTTTCATAGGAATTAGTAATTCGGTATAAACCATTCTTACTTTTAAGGTATCTTTTGGATTAATGTTTGCCAAACTCATTTGAAAAACATTGGGTCTTTCTTGTTCTAATAAAGAGGCAGTTTGACCTGCTTCGTCGGCATTTTCAAAGATGGCTTGTGCTTCATCCTTTCTTTTTATTTGTGCTTTTATGATCTTTTGATTGACAATCATTTCCATCGCATAAATAGCTGCATTAGAAGACATTGGAAAAATATAAGTCGCATCAACGGTAGAATCTCCTGCATTATAATAAGTTTGTTCTACCACTACATTGGCAATAACACCACTAATAGTGGCATCAATATCTGTAGACACTAAGGTAAAGTTAACACCAGTTGTATCTGGGCTGAACACATTAAAATAAGGACATTCGGTAATATCATTTTCTTGACTAAAACCAATGTTTAAAACGAAGAAAGAAAGGATTAAAGTGGCTAAAAATAGTTTGTTTAGCTTATGGAAGCGTCGGGGTGATTGCATGGTATCGTTCTTTTTATGGAATTGTGATTGTATGAGCGTGGTATTCCAAGATAATCAATTTCTGCCATATTAGACAGATAGAACGATTTTTTGATAAATGGCTGTCATTTTTAATCTATTAGGCGTTTACCTAAATTTTAAAACTAACAAATTATTTCTACCTCGTCACAAAGGTTTTATTGATAAACTATTTTTTGTGTGAATACGCCTGCTTCGTTTTGTAAAACAACAAAATAAATACCCTTCGGAAAATCGTTTAGATTAAGTAATTGTTGATGCAAACCTGCTGATTTTCTTTCTTTTTGATAAAATGAGGTTATCTTTTTTCCTGTTAAAGTATATAGTTCAAGTGAAGCTAGTCCATTTTGAGGAAGTTCATATTGAATTAAAGTTGTTCCTGAAAATGGATTTGGGAAAACAGTTAAGTTGGTTGTTTTAGGAGCTGCTTGTTGAACTGTGGGAATATAAGGCGTTAATTTGCTACCCTGATTTGAAGGATTACAAACATCAATACTTGCTGAAAAAATACTTCCTGCTTGGGCATGAAAATTAGGGGATAAAGTAATAGCCGTTTCGGCTTTATAAGTCACGGTTGAAGTAGCTTCAATAATAGCTTCTGATACAATAGTAGCACTAGATAGATAGTCTCCTGTCGCTAAAACTTGATTATCATGGATAATTTCATTTGGACAATCAGCAGCCGCTGCTATCATGAACGTACAATTAGCGCCATAAGCTGCAAACGAAGAATGACCTGTAATTCTTATTCTGACATGATAAGCTTCTCCTTGTTCAAATAGACCATTTTCGGATAAATCAATGGTCGGGGTTGGGGAGTCTATAAAAAACAGCTCTCTACTGCTAACTTTAACAATCCTAAACTTATAAATGTGATTGCCTTCCGATGCAATAGAAGTCAAAGTCATATCTTCTGGAGTAAGCGTTTTATTACAATCTTTAGCAAGTAATTTTAGTCCCCAGTTATTATCAATGTTTACTACACAAGTTTTTGACGCATAATTGCCGTACAAAGGGTGATTGGGAATTCTAATTTTTACTCGATAGGCCTGTCCTCTGGTTATGCGGTCTTCAGAGAATAAATCAATGGTTGCCGTATCAGCAGTAATGAAAAACTCGCTATTATCCGCTACGTTAGTAAAACTAAATTCATAAGTGGGGTTGCCTGCTATTTTTTTTGTAGAGAGGGTACTATTTTCGATTGTTAATCTTCTATGGCAGTCTAAATTGTCGAGCGATAAGCCATTGACAAAAGCAGTAGTATCTGCCCAAAAATCATCAAAATAAGCAGTTTTAGTAGATTCAAAATCATCAGGTAGTGTCCAAAACCAACCAGGTTTGTAAATGCCAATTTTAAAGTAGAAATTATCAGGAACAACTATATTTTGACCCGTTTCTGAGTGAACTAGTACATCATCTTTCCAAAATTCAATTAAGCCATCGGCTGTGGTCGATAACCTTACCTTTAATTTCCAATTCACCCAAACCTCTTTAGTCGCTGTCCCCATGTCAATATCTACACCGTTTCCGTTTCCAGGAATTGTATCTCTGGAAACGTTCAAACGCCATTTTTTATTAATTATTTTAACACAAATAGGCGGTATAGAAGTAACCGTGCTGAAATGAACTTGCCCTAGAATTTCACCATTTCCTGCAGCGGGTTCATCAAGGTCATAGGTTGGGTCTAGATAGGTTCTCCATTGAAACCAATAGGTTTTATCATCTTCGTATACATAGCCATTTCGGTCATAAGTAGCCAATTCATTCCTATTCAGATGTGTCTTTAAGCCCTCATTTAATCCGATTGCATCATAATAAGTTGCTCTAGGTACTCTTCGGAAAGTGAATTTAAGCGCTTTGTTACCTGAATTATCAAAATCAACTACTTCTGTTTGTTTAAAAATAAGGTCATCATCAGTCGTTCCGTTTTGATTTAAATCTACTAAAGAATTGGCATGTAATGCGCCAAAATAAGAACCATTGGGAACGGCTTGAGTGTTAAAAGTCGTTAAATACCAATCTTGAATTTGGGTAAAGGTGGTGGTTTCAAAGTCTTCACAAAAAAGTGCTTGACTATGTCCTAAAATAGAAAAGAAAAGGAATAGAATGGGGAAGAAAAATTTCATTTTTTTGGTTTATCGTTTTTATAAGTACAAACTCATAATTAGCTTAAAATTATCATCTAGCCTTTTAAATCCGTTACCTTCATTCATCCGTTGGTGAAAAAATAGACCAATGGATGAGTATCAATTTTTTATCTGACTATCTAAATAGTGGTTCAAGACATAAATCCTTGACAGGTTAAATCGGCGTCTTTTTCCGTTATGCTGCGTTATTTTTTTCTCAAAGAGCGAAGGCTATTCTCAAAAGCCAACCCGTCCGTAAACGGTTCACAAACGGTGTTTGCTCATCTTG
>JBGCFJ010000441.1:0-10263 GCA_045106885.1 Saprospiraceae bacterium | reverse complement strand
CCCAAAGCCATGACAATACCCACAAACGCTTTGGTACGGTTTATGTCAATTAATGAGGATATATCATGGCAAAACTGTTCTGCTTTAGTTGTATATTCTTTCACACATTATACATAGCAATAGTTTTGCCTATTTTTTTTTTGGTGTCTTTTCGTCCAAAGTCTAAATAATAACCACATTTGAATAAAGGGTTTTCTTATAAAATTATTTTCACCAATTATTAAGCGAATTAGCACAGAGGAAAAGCGACTAAATATTAAACTAGCCTCAATAATGATATTTTATACCCTAAAAACTATGGGTTATTCCCTTTTGAAAATTGAAAATTATAAATTGAAAATTGAAAATTATCAAAAAGGGCGTTTTTTCATTTTTATAAGAAAACCCTTCATTTGAATATACATAACTCAACTTCTTTTAAAAAAATTGGTTATCTTAGCAATGGACAACTAATTCAAGTCATGAAAAAAAATCAAAGAATATACCTCGATTATAATGCGACGACTCCTTGCGACCCAAGAGTAGTAGAAACTATGCTGCCTTACTTTACGACTATGTCTGGTAATGCGGCTAGTAGAAGCCATCCTTTTGGTTGGGAGGCGGAAGAGGCGGTTAGTCAGGCAAGAAACCAAATCGCTGATTTGATTGGGGCAGATGAAAGAGAAATTATTTTTACCTCAGGTGCGACAGAGGGGGATAACCTGGCTTTGAAAGGCGTCTTTGAGATGTATCATAGAAAAGGCAATCATATTATTACTGTTGAAACGGAGCATAAAGCGGTCTTAGATACTTGTTTGCACCTAGAAAAAAAGGGGGGAGAAGTCACTTATCTCAAAGTGGATAAAAATGGGTTAATTGACCTGGTTGAATTAAAAGCAGCGATTAAATCAACGACCATTTTAGTGGCAATCATGTGGGCAAATAATGAAACGGGAGCCATTCAGCCGATGGCAGAAATTGGAAAAATATGTGAAGAAAAGGGGGTGTTATTATTTAGTGATGCTACTCAAGCTGTTGGTAAAATTCCAACCTATCCCAAAGAAATAGGGATACATTTAATGGCTTTTACGGCTCACAAAATGTACGGCCCCAAAGGCGTTGGTGCATTATATGTCAACCGAAGAAGGCCAAGAGTTAAATTGACAGCACAAATTGATGGTGGAGGACACGAGGATGGTATGCGTTCGGGGACTTTAAATGTACCTGGCATTGTTGGTTTCGGCAAAGCGGCGGCTATAGCCCAAGCTGAAATGGAAAATGAAGCTATTCGACTCCATCAATTGAGGGACAAATTAGAAAAGGCCTTATCAACAGGCATCGAAGCTTGTTCCATTAATGGGACAACGAAGCATAGATTACCACAAGTCAGCAACTTATCCTTCCAACATGTAGATAGCGAAGGTTTATTAATGACTTTTAATCAAAATATTGCTGTGGCTACTGGTTCTGCTTGTACTTCTGCTTCGCTTGACCCATCTCACGTATTAACAGCAATGAATATATCCGATGATTTAGCTAAATCTTCTATCCGTTTTAGTTTAGGTCGATTTACTACAGAAGCAGAAATTGATTTTACCATTGAAAAAGTAAAAGCTGGAACGGCACAGTTAAGAGCATTGAGTCCTGTTTGGGAAATGTTTAAGGAAGGGTTAATTTAATTTACCAAATGAACCTTTTCTTTATTGTGTCTTGTTTATATTATAGATAAATTTGTTGAGGATTTAACTGGTAGAAAAGCCTTTAGGCTTTCCCGTGACTAGCCTTCAGGCTAGATGTTTTCGACAATATCTTACTCAAAAACCATAATAAAATTCCATTTTATCACCGTGTACCGTCAACCATTGAACTGTGTACCGTCAAAAATATAAACCATGTTATTTGTAGCAGATTCCGCCAAAGAAAGAATTTACGAAGTGAAAGCCACCGAAAATTACGACGAAAATTATTTTGTTCGAGTAAGTGTGACGAGTGGTGGTTGTTCAGGATTATCCTATAATATGGATTTTGATAATGTTGATAAACCTGATGACCAAGTTTTTGAGGACAATGGTGTTAAAATTGTTAGTGATATTCGAAGTATTCTATATTTATTCAATACAACCTTAGAATTTTCTGGAGGCTTAGATGGAAAAGGCTTCTATTTTAATAATCCGAATGCGGCACGGACTTGTGCTTGTGGGGAGAGTTTTTCAGTTTAGCAAGTTTACTAGTGTTTAGTCAAGATTGAAATGTCGAGTGGATAAGTCGCTAGTAACCGCCAAATTCATTTGGCTGGTTCAGTCATTAAGTAGAATCAGACAAATGAATTTGGCGATTACGAATCACCCGTCATTTCAAACATGACAGACTACTAGATGACAGGATTATTCAGGATTTACAGGATGAATGAGTAAAATAGTCTACTATAACTATTTTGGAGAAGAATAGTAAAGTATAGCATTCGATAAGCGTAATAAAAAAGCCCTAATCAATAATAATACTGATTAGGGCTTTTTAGTAATTTTTATATCCTTACTTCGATGATAGTCGAACAATCGGACAAATAACTTCTTCTAAAGAAATCCCTCCGTGTTGGAAGGTGTTTTTATAGTAATTATTAAAGTAATTATATCGATTAGGGTATAAGAAAAATTTATCCTCTTTTGCAAAAATAAAAGTAGAACTCACATTTGGCCTTGGTAACAAGCCTTTTTTAGGGTTTCTGATTTCCAAAACATCTCTCCTATCGTACTTCAAATTTCTACCTACTTTATACCTAAGATTGGTCGTTGTTTCTCTATCTCCAATAACTCTAGATGGCTGATGTACTCGAATTGTTCCGTGGTCAGTCGTGATAATCAACTGTACATCTTTTTCTGCAATTTTTTGCAAAGCAGACCATAATGGAGAGTGTAAAAACCAAGAACGAGTTAAAGACCGATAAGCTTTTTCATCTCCTGCTAATTCTTTCAGTACTTCCATTTCCGTCCGAGCGTGCGAAAGCATATCAATAAAATTATATACAATCACCGTTAAATCGTTGTGTAAATAATTTAAGATGTTATCATTCAATTGCTTGGCGTGATAAACATTGGTGATTTTGGTATAATCAAATTTAATCGGTTTTCTGAAAGTTCGATTAATTTGCGCTTCTAATAAATCTGCTTCGTGCATATTTTTACCACCTTCTTCATTATCATTCTTCCACCATTTAGGGTGATGTTCTGCTATTTCAGAGGGCATCAAGCCAGAAAAAATCGAATTTCTACTGTATTGAGTCGATGTAGGTAAAATACTATAGAAATAGTCTTCTTCATCTATTCGGTACAGTTCGCTAATGATTGGTTCCAAAATTTTCCATTGGTCATACCGTAAATTATCCATTAAGACCATTACTGTAGGTCTATTGCTATCCATTTCTGGGAAAATCTTTCTACGCATCAAATTATTGGACATAATCGGCGCTTCTATATCCTCATTGACCCACTTTACATAATTTTTGATAATGAACTTAGAGAAAGCTGCATTGGCTTCACTTTTTTGCATAGATAAAATATCAGACATTTCTGTGGTATTAGAGGTGTCTAATTTTAATTCCCAACCAATTATTTTTTGATAAGTATCTACCCAAGTTCTAAAGTCTAAGCCACTATTAATTTCCATCAAAATCTGACGAAATTCTTGTTGGTAATCCGAAGAAGTTCGTTCTTTAATCAAACGCTTACCATCTATTATTTTTCTAAGGGTCAATAATATTTGATTCGGATTAACAGGCTTAATCAAATAGTCTGTTATTTGGGCACCTAAAGCTTCTTCCATTACATTCTCTGCCTCATTTTTCGTAATCATCACAACAGGCAAATGCGGATAGGCATCTTTAACTTTTGTCAACGTTTCTAATCCTGTAATACCAGGCATAGATTCATCTAAAAAGACAACATCGATGTCATTATGAGTTTCACATTCTTCTAAGGCATCGTAACCATTACTGACCGTAATCATTTCATATCCCTTCTTCTCCAAAAACATAATCTGTGGCTTCAATAAATCAATTTCATCATCCGCCCAAAGAATTTTAATTTTATCCATGTTACATTTAATTTGGTACTCTGAGAAATTCCTCCGAATTATCGGAGTAAACTGTAAAAAAGTCGATTTATCAGAGGACGTTTAATTTTTTCTAGTAGTTTGTTTGATAAGTGGCGAGGTAGAAATAATGTGGCTCAATTTATTCCTGCGTCGTCACGAAGTACCGTTTTTCCAACTTTCTACTTTAGTAAGTAAGAAAAGATTAGCAGGTACTCAATTTTAGAAGAGCAAACAAAAGTAATCATTTAACTACTCTAATTACCCGTTTGTTTAAAGCTGCTAACTGAACGGGTAAATTGTTTTTTATATTTTAGCATACGTAAGCTCTTTTAAAAATGATTTGAAAAGGGAGAAAAAGTTAGGGGTTCATTTTGGAAATCCCCCAACAGATGGCTAATATTACAAGCATTAATCAAATTTAGAGCTACGTCAGCTGAGCTGACTGAAAATAATGAGTTCGTATCTGATACTTTCATCCCAATAATTATCGGGAGTGGTATCTATATTTAAAGTAAAGAATTTATAGGATACGTCTATCAGATAGTTTCAAATTATCAGATACATTTCAATCTATTTTCTGTTAGTTTACAACCCGTAACTCGCAACTCGCAACTCGAACATGACAATCGAAGCAGCACAAACAGCAATAGATAATTGGATACAAACTATTGGCATTCGCTATTATAATGAATTGACTAATACGGCAATTCTAACCGAAGAAGTTGGAGAAGTCGCCCGATTGATGGCAAGAATATATGGAGAACAATCTTTTAAAAAGAAAGAAGACGAAGTGAATGCTAAAGAGCATTTAGGCGATGAAATGGCAGATGTTTTATTTGTACTCATTTGTCTAGCCAATCAAACGGGTATTAATCTAACCGCAGCTTTGGAAAAGAATCTGATTAAAAAATCAATCCGTGACAAGGAACGACATGCGAATAATGAGAAATTGAAATAACTAAGGGCTACGGGCAAAGGGCTTAGATTACACTAAAATTTCTTAGAAAAGCAGTTGTTTCAACAAGGAAATTTGCTTACTGACTTTATACTTAGTATTTTCACCATTAGAAAACTAACATCATAGATTTTCCTAAAATCTATCACACTTAAAAAGCATACTATTATGGATTGGATGAGCGCCTTAACACCCTCTCTTAGCCTTATCATGATTATTGTAGTTAGTGGATTTATTCCATTCACCGCAGTGTCTTTTTTTATCAATTACATACCGAAAAAAGAAAAAGAATTTATCAAGTCGATTAAAGAAATGGGCATTAATACCTCTCGAACAGTTAGAGATAGTTATTCTATGTCCAGTTATATTATACCTGTTCTATTTGCCTTTCTAATATTTGGCGGTTTTATTACTGCATTTACTTTGGGTGGGAATGGAGATAGTTTAACTGATAATGTTTTCTTGTCAGGCCCTTTTTTTGGAGAAAATAATAAAGCAGTTATCAACCAAAGTTTTTTTGTTCTAGCTTGGGCCTTTTTAGGTGGATTTGCCTATTCTGCTTATAATATTATTCGACGATTAAGAGGTTTAGATTTATCGCCTAGTGTGTATTATAGTGCAGGCATTCGGATTATTCTCGCTTCTGCAGTAGCCTTAGTCGTTTCCTTTCTTTTAGGGTCAGAAACAACTCCCAATGAAATTGTGTCTTTTAAGGCTGGTCTCGCTGCCATTTCACTTTTAGCAGGTATGTTTCCCCAACGATTATTGAGTTACATAATGCGGCGCTATCAAGATTTTGTCTCTAGTGAAAGTGTGACGGATAGGTCTCTTTCGCTCTATAATATTGAAGGAATTAGCATCTACCACAAAGAAAGATTAGAAGAAATCGGTATTGACAATGCACAAAATTTAGCAACGGCTAGTTTGACTCAATTAATTGCAGAAACCCCTTATGATGCCCGACAATTGCTAGATTGGATTGGGCAAGCAAAATTAGTTTGCTATGTCAAAGATGACATTCATCGCTTGCGAGCTATTGGTATCCGTTCTGTTTTTGATTTGCTAAAGGGAAATAAAAGCCGAATTGTGTTGAGAGAAATAGCAGATGCAGTAGGGTTGGATACTCCTATTCTAGAAGTTGTTCATAATCAAATCAAAGATGATGAAGGCATTTTAGCTTTACATAATTTTCAAGGTAATAAGAATTCTCCGACTAGAGATGCGCAAGCCACTAAAGAATTATCCACAATGGATTTTAGTAAACCGATAGATATAGAAAATGAAGCCAAAGGGTAAGAGCTTGTTGAGAATTTATCCTTTAGGCTACCCAACAAGTTATAAATCGAATAGCGTATTAGCTTAAAAATAAAAAATCCGTTACTATGTAACGGATTTTTTTGTTTTAGCTGAAAAAAAAATACCGAACTAAACACCTTTTTGTTAGATTTGTTAATCTTACTAGAAAAGATTTATCATTATAAAAAATAGTTACTATGGCATTAATGAGATTTTTTAAAACACCTCAAAATCAAAAATTCGATTATAAGCCGAGGTATTGGGACCCTAAAAAAGAGGAATTACAAGAACGGTTGAGTAAATATAAAGACGAAACTAAGGGGGATACTAAAGCAGTCAAAAACCGATTACGCAAAGGATTTAAAGGAAAAGCAGGCAGTGCAGGGGTTGGATTTAGAGAAACTAGAGCCATTCGGACCAAAGAATTAAAACGGTCTAATCGGGTCTTATTAATCACAGTTGTTGTGTTAGCTTTATTATCTTATTTGTTATTTGAAATATACTTGACAGAAATTGTTGATATGTTGGAATAAAGAACAGCGATAGCCGTTGTTTAATGAGATTTTTATTTTTACTTTTGAGAAATTAAGGATTTAAGTTAGATTGAACTGGTTTTCTAAAAAAATGGACTCAGTTTTAGCAATATAAAATTGTTGTATTGTTTTATAGTTATATTGTTTTTGAAAGTAGTCTTCTTCCTAAATAAGAATTTGACTAATACTTGATTTAATATTAGCTACGATAACAATAAAGCAGTTCAACAGTATAACAATTTTAACAGACTTAATTTTTCAAGCATTAGTAAAAAAAAGAACATTTTATGGCTGATGTTATTCAGCTTCTACCAGATTCTATCGCCAATCAAATTGCTGCGGGGGAAGTTATTCAACGCCCAGCTTCGATGGTTAAGGAATTATTGGAGAATGCCATCGACGCAGGGAGTACAAGTATTAAGCTAATTGTCAAAGAGGCTGGGAAAACACTTGTGCAAGTAATTGATAATGGTTGTGGCATGTCTGAAACAGATGCACGAATGTGTTTTGAACGACACGCTACTTCTAAAATCAGAGAATCTAAAGATTTATTTGCTATTCGAACTATGGGTTTTCGAGGAGAAGCTTTAGCTTCTATTGCTGCCGTCGCTCAA
Organism: Saprospiraceae bacterium; assembly: GCA_045106885.1. Lineage (GTDB taxonomy): Bacteria > Bacteroidota > Bacteroidia > Chitinophagales > Saprospiraceae > JAFMDF01. The sequence goes on along the minus strand of JBGCFJ010000441.1, from coordinate 2,797 downwards.
GTAGAAATGCGTACTCGTAGACAAATAGACGAATTGGGTACAAGAATCGTGATTGAAGGGTCCGAATTAAAAACTCAGGAAGCCTGTCAATGTATTACGGGAACTAATTTGTCTATTAAAAATTTGTTTTTCAATGTACCCGTTAGACGCCGATTTTTAAAATCTAATACGGTTGAAATGCGCCATATCATGGATGAATTTCAACGAATTGCTATTGCCAATCCAGATATTTTCTTTTCCCTTCATCATAATAATTCAGAAGTTTTTCATTTGCCTGCTGGCAATTTAAGACAACGACTTGTCGGTATTTGGGGGACGAATGCTAATAAAAAGTTAGTCCCAGTTTCCGAAGAAACAGATGTGATAAAGATTCAAGGGTACATCGGAAAACCACAATTTTCTAAGCGAACAAGAGGGGAGCAATTGTTTTTTGTCAATAATCGGTTCATTAAGAGTGGCTATTTAAATCATGCCGTCATGGCCGCTTATGAGGATTTATTGCAAAAAGATACTTATCCTCTTTATGCCATTTTTATAGAAATGGATCCTGATAGAATTGATATTAATGTGCATCCAACTAAACAAGAAATAAAATTTGATGACGAACGATTGGTCTATAACTATTTAAAAGTAGCGGTTCGGCATGCACTAGGGCAAAATAGCATTACACCGATGTTAGACTTTGACCGAGAGGTCGGCTTGTATCAACCAACTTTAGCCTCTTCTTCTGGGAGTAGAGTCAATCAAAATCAGGTATCACCAAATCAAGGGCCTACTTCTAGTAATAATTATACCCCCACTCCATCTTCGGATGCTGGAGATAATAGGGATGCTAACAATTTGAAAAATTGGCGTAAATTATATGATGGTTTAGAAATGTTTGATGAAGATGGGGAAGAAGCAGCAACTGATGAAGACGGAAACCCATCAGAAGCTATAACCATTAAAAGTAAATGGTCGACTGCGCCTGAACTTGATGATTCAGAAAAAAGTTTTTCTAGCAATCAAAGAACGCCTTATCAGATTCATGCTCGCTATATCGTTAGTCACATTAAATCGGGTTATATCCTGATTGACCAACAAGCAGCACATGAGCGCATTTTATTTGAGCAATATTTGTTTATGCTCAAAGACCAGCAAGCACCTACGCAAAAGGAATTATTTCCTAAGCCTGTTCAAGTGTCACCATTACAAGCGCCTTTGTTGCGAGAAATTTTACCGCAAATCAATTTATTGGGGATAGATATTCACGAAATTGCAGGTGGTCAATTTGTCATTCATGGGATGCCCGCTGATTGGCGAGGAACGACAGATGAGCAAAAATTAGTAGAAACGCTACTCCAACAATACGAATCGAATATTGACTTAGATTTAGGCGTAGACGAAAAAATTGCTCGTTCTATGGCTAGAAGTGCCGCACTTAAAAGAGGGCAGTCTTTGACCATTCCTGAAATGAAAGAATTGATTGACCAACTTTTTGCTTGTAAAACGCCTTTTAAAAGCCCATTTGGTCGAAATTGTTTCATTACCTATGAACTAGATGAACTAGATAATTTGTTTTCTAGTTAACTTTGTAGCAATTCGATTTTCAATTTTCAACCTGTCATACATAAAAATCAAACTAGGGAGGTTCGTATTTAAAATTTTCAAAAGGAAATAACAGAAATAGTAAGACAGTAAGAGCAAATCCTTCTGTCTTGCATTTTGAAAATTGAAAATTGAAAATTGAAAATTTTAAATTACCATTCATGTTTAGACTTACAGATGTTGTTAAACACTTACTGATTATCAATATATTGGTCTTCTTTGCGGACCAGATTGTCGGTTTAGATTTTTTGGCGCTTTATTACCCTACTTCTCCCCAATTCCAGCCTTTTCAAGTAGTGACTCACTTTTTCATGCATGGAGACTTGACGCACTTACTTTTCAATATGTTTAGTTTGTTCATGTTTGGTCGTTTTTTAGAAGAACTTTGGGGCCCTAAACGCTTCCTATTATTCTATATTTTCTGTGCTTTAGGTGGTGCTTTTTTACATACTGCTGCCAATTTCTATGAAATATATTCTTTAGAACAAGCAGTGAGGGCTTTTCAAACAGCCCCTTCTCATAGCGCTTATTTTGATTTTTTTAATAATCATGAAGAAATTAAGCGAATTATGACGGCTTATGGTGAAGACCAATATAAAGAAATCGCACAAGGCTTAAAAAATAATTTAGGAGAAGCGCCTCAAATGAGTAGTGCTTTTATCCAAAATCTAGCCGAAGGCTATAATCAAGGCATTGCATCTATTCCGATGGTAGGTGCATCTGGAGCAATTTTTGGTTTATTATTAGGATTTGGTTTAATGTTTCCGGAAATGGAATTTTTCCCAATTCCATTCAAAGCAAAAATATTTGTACCAATTTTAATGATTGTTGAATTAGGATTAGGCATGAATGCGACTGCGGGGGATAATATTGCCCATTTCGCACATATTGGTGGCGCTTTATTCGGAATGATCATATTATTATTTTGGCGTCAAACAGGTAACTTACGATAAAATCATTTTAATACAACTAAAAAACCTAAAAATCGTTTACTTTACAGTACCTAAGTACTTAAAGTATATTTTAGTTCTCTTACAAATTAAATCTTGCGCAAACGTGGCAAGAATTCAGGCTACCCGCCAGAAGTTGTAAAATTAGTAAAAAACTGACATAATTACAGGAGTTGAAAATTACGTCAATTTGATATTTAATGACTGATAATCAATTGATTAAATTTTTTATGGCTACTACAAATTTAAGAATATTCTTC
>JBGCFJ010000440.1:0-9422 GCA_045106885.1 Saprospiraceae bacterium | reverse complement strand
AGTCCATCTTCGGAGGTCAATAGCTTGGCATCAAAAAGGTATTTCTGCGCAGGCAGGCTAGTACCCAGCAGTAAAAAAGATAAGGTGATAAAAAAATTGATGGTATGACTTGTCATTATTGAGAGCGGAGTTTTTTATTCTTGGATATAGCAATTTTTCTCTTTGTTAAATTTACTTGGTCAAGGTAGTTCGTTTTTTAAGTTTAATAATTTGAATTAAATGAGTATGAGTTGGATTAAACGGTGCTTTATATTGGGAAAGAAGAATAAAGAAATCGGTTTATTGTTTGTTATGTTATATAAGTTAAAAATTATTTTTTTATAAAAATTTAACCATGAAGGCATACCTATCCATAAGGAGCCCTTACTATCTTTAGCAGCAGTTGTCTTTAAGTTAGTGAGAGTATGTTTTTCATTAAACCATTGATTATCAATAAGGTATGTTTGTGAAAAGGAACTGTCAGGATATAAAATGAATAACCAAAAAATAAGGGGGTGCTTAACGAGATACATGCAATTTTGTTTAAAAATAAATAATAGTACACTTAAAGGTAGCTCAAAAAGTGACTACACTTTAGATTTTAAAATATCTATTGGTTTTGTAGTAGGGAAAAAGGGGGTTAATAATTTTAATTGGTTTAATAAACTAAATTATTGGGTCAGAATAACAAAGGTAAAGAATCTAATTAGAATTTTACCTACTCGGCGTTAAAAATAAATAAAGCTACTTTATTGGAGAGCATCGTATATTACGCGATGAATAAAAATACAGTCAAAAAAGTGATGAGGTTTTTTTAAAAGTACAGGGCTAAACTCGAGAGAACATTAACCTTTAATCAATGAGCAATCAATAGTAAACTGCCAGTATTGGTTGATTTATATACCAGTCAGGATGCCACTAGTAGGATGATGAATACGCTATTAAAAATAGTTGCCTATCGTTTGGAAGGTAAAGCTAAAATGATATGTGTAGATATTAATGCTAATAATAATCAAGAGATTATTAATCTATATTTTTAGCAAAAGATGCCAACCTTTTCGCTTTTTTATCAAGGTGAATTTCAATGGCAAGGGACAGGTCTTTTCAGAACAATACAATTATCGTTCAATAAAAGGGTTGAATCTTCTTAAAATGGATTTTGAATAAGCTAACTAGTTTATTGAACACCTAAGTCAGACAGTTATATCAAATTTCTCAATACCATTTCGTTCAGTCAAATGAACGTTTCTATTTACAAACAACTGATAACCAAACTCGTAGATTCTAACATTTTTTGATTTTGTGTATTGGGTTAAAACAATTTTTATAATATTAGATAAAATCCTTAACGGCACTATTGGTTCTACCATTACTCGTACCCCTAAATCCATTTTTATTGACTGAGAGAGCAAATTTCTCAAAAGCTATTTTTTGTTTACCCATTTATGCGTGTAGTAGTATCATTTTTAATTAGCACCCCTACCCTACTCTATTGCTGATTTTTTCAATAGTCGAAACATGAAAATGGTGCACTTTGCAGTAATTACATTTTGCAGTTTTGCAGTAACAGTATTTTTAAAGTAACTAATCTGATTTTTAGTGGTATGGAATATTTTAATTTATCCACCAATCCCTGTAAATATTTAATCGTCTTAGACTGCTTCAAAATAGGATATTGAAAATCGTGCGCTTCAGTTAGGATGCGCTTTCTTTTTTCTTTAGTACAATAGCTCCTCCATGTTTACCACGTTTAATAATAAACCCTTTAGCATTAAGTCCCTCATTTCGCTGATGAACCAAGATTCTTAATGAATACTTTTGCTAAGTAACGTGGGTAACCTTTAAACACACTATCGGTAGTGTGTTTAAAGGTTACATGATATTTCATCTCCCACTAAGAAATTAATTTCTCTTTTAGCATTAAGCATTGACTACTTTAATAAGCAATAGCAGAAATATCAAAATGGTACTTTTTGCAGTAATTACATTTTGCAGTTTTGCAGTAAAAATGTTTTTCCGATATTCCTTTTAAGAAATTGGATTCCTTGTTTTTATACAAACAGAACCTATTCGTTAGGATATCAGTTAATGGTATCGACTAATATCCAAATAAATTATCCTGCTCTTTTTATTTAAATATTCCACAAGAATGAAGTTTGATTTTCAAATAGCAATCGACCAACCTGAAAAGTTTACATTTGCTGTAAAGAATAAAATTAATACGAATAGTGTTTTAAGCCCACTTCAAGTGGATGATGAAGGGCTTAAAAAAATACTGCAAAATGTAATTACTGCATAATGGTTTGCAGTATTAATGAGTGTTTATTTGGTAATGGTTACTCTAAAGCATTAATTTAAAATAAGTCCTGCTAATTTAACTTAGATTTTTCTGCTGTAATTTATGTCTCTATCAAACATTTTCCCTTTAAAAGTAAATAATTGATGAGTGGTTAGTTCCTTCCCTCGAAAGTCAGAATAGCTGTTAGGAGAAGTAATTAGAACAAGACCTGTGATAATGGTGAGAAATTAATCTTGAATCTCTTATTAGAAGACTATTGCTTAGTTTGAGTAGCGTATCAACTGCAAACTGCATTACATTTTGCAGTTTTGCAGTAAACATGTAGCAAAAAACTAATAAAACTGAATTTTATTGCCTTTTAGTAGGGTAGGAGGATGGTGGAATTTACTGATTTCTACTTTGTCATATCTGATGTGTTAAAGAATTTTCAACAACAGAATAGCTATTTTTTTGCTTTTACTTAAAACTTAACTCACATGTCTCACTTTGATTGTCGGTTTCAAAAGGCATATTTTTCTGAATCTTTCTGAATTAGATTTTTAATTCCTTCTTTCCATCAAAAAATCATATTCGTAGATGAAATATGATTTTTAAGAAAGTCTCAAAGTGTATTTCTGTACCTAAATTAAACTGCAAAATGTAAATACTGCGTAATGTTTTGCAGTTTTGCAGTATTTTTGATTCATTTTTTTTCTATTATTTAAAATAAGAAGCCGCTTTTGGAGTTTTCGAAACATTTTTTGACTAAGTTTCAAAACAGTTTTTTCTAACTTATCAAATCGTCAAAACGAATGGTAATTTGCGGACTATTCTTTTTGCGAAAAAAATCAAGAAGCCCAATAAAATGGTAGTTTTTATTTTTTCTACTTTTTTGGCGAAAAGAAATTAAAAGAATGAATACAGTTTTAAGCTAAAATTAGCTACTATAAATGCCAATTATATACAAAGTCGAGTAGTTAAGCATCTAAGAAAAAAAGTTCTGTTAAATCGCCTGTATTTGCCTCGAATAGAAATGAAGTCGATTCAAAGCCAAACATTCAGCTTATAAATTTTATGAATTTGGTTGTAATTAAAATCTGAACCAAGGGGATAGGAGTTTGTGGTAATTCATCTCCCTAAAATCAATACATTTTGCAGTTTTTACATTTTGCAGTTTTTAAGTTTTTAAGGTTTGCATCAAAAATGTTGTGCAGTAATTACATTTTTACGGCAAAATGTTTTGCAGTTTTGTAATTTGTAACTACTTTGCGCCTGATTTTGATTTTAGAAAACTACATTATTTAATCCACTATGATTATTTCAGTAACTAGCTTAAAGGGTGGGGTAGGAAAATCTACCATTGCCCAAAATCTTGCCGTTTGTTTATCTCATACAGGGTATAAAGTTTGCATTGTTGACGCAGATACGAACCAAAGTTCTTTGCGATGGTCTTCTTTCAGAGAAGACGATTTACCAGGAGTACCTGTTTATGGCATTCCTGATGGTAAAATGCTTTCCAGTAATGTCAAACATTTAAATGATGACTATGATATTGTCGTCATTGATGGTACGCCATCTTTGTCTAAGGTAACCAGTAAAATACTATTACTTGGAGACATCATCATTGTGCCTATCCTTCCAAGTGGTTTAGATATATGGGCAACGGAACAGTTTATGGAAAGATATGAAGACGCTAAGGACCAAAAAGAAAGGGATATTCCTGCTTATTTTCTTTTGAATCAATTTAATGGTAAAATTAATCTCAATAAGGAAGTAAAAGATGTATTGGGGGATTTGAATATAAAAACCTTAGAGAATTCCTTAAAAAGCCGAGTAGCTTATAAGCAAGCGGTTATCGAAGGTTTGGGTGTTTTTGAATATAAAGACCTAAAAGCAAAAAATGAAATGATTCAAGTAACTAATGAGATTAAAGAAATTATTACTAATCTATAAAATTTAAGGACTATGGCTAAAAAAACGAGTTTGCGGGACACAATGAAATTAACAAAGAAAGTTCCGATTAAGAAAACAGCGATTACGGAAATAGATATAGAAGCGACAGAAAAACGAGTTAGCAAAATTCATAGTGCTCAAGGGAAAGTTAAACGAGTAACCATTGATATTCCTTTGGAATTGCATGCTGCTATCAAAATGAAAACTTTTAGAGAAGGGATTACGCTTAAACGTTATATGCTAGACTTAGCAAGAATAGATTTAGATATGGAGGAGTAAGAGAAAATACAACGTACATTTTGCAGTAATTACATTTTGCAGTTTTGCAGCATTTAATGTATTAGACTGCTTAATAAGCTTTTCGGATAGTAAGGGGGCTTTTTCTGTAGATTTTTAATGTATTAGCTATATTTTAGTAGTTGTAATATAATTTTACTCAGGTGATTTTTTCTTAATTAAAAAAAATCAATACAGTAAAGCTTAAGTACTTCTAAAAGAACTTGAATATATTTTGTTTAAGTGTTTTATTTATTAAAAAAAAATCAACAATAACTTAGGTTTATGTTGTTGTAAATTTTATATTTTTTTCTTTTTCTTTTAAACCCTCTGCAACTAATTGATTAACAATTAGTTACGAGTGAAAAGGTAGCAAAAATGGGACATAACGTAGCGATTTTGGGACAATAAGTAGCAGTTTTGGGATTTAGAGTAGCAAAAATGGGACAATAAGTAGCAGTTTTGGGAACCTCATCAGGTAATTTCTCTTTTTTGTCCCAATTTAGCTACCTTTATGGATGTATTAGCTGATTTTTACTAGAAAACATGCTTTTTTACCCAATTATGCTACTTTTATAGAGGCAAAAATAGAATATGTCCCATTTTTGTTACTTTTAATAAACATACTTATGGCACGAAGAAAGAAAATTACCAGTAAAAGAGGGGATGCTATTAAACTCGTTGTCAAATCTAATGAGTTGGTAGAGGCGAAATATATGTTTGATGTATGGGAAGAGCGATTCTTCCGTTCTCTTGTGACAATGATTAGTAAAATGGATGAAGATGATAAAATCTATAGAGTATGGTTTAAAGACATCAAAAAGAATTTTCGCCTAAAGTCTAATCAATCTTATGACCTTCTAAGGAAAGCTGCGAGAAGCCTTAATAAGAAACCTGTTTATATTGGTTGGACCAAAGATGAATTCCGTAGAGGGCGAGAGTATAATCTTTTTGCCTTTGTCGATTATTTGGAAGAAGGGCAAAGTGGAAAAGGAATTGAAAAGCAGGAATATGTTGATGTTAAAATTCATCAAGAAATGTTGCCTTTTTTGTTATATGTAAAAAAGAACTTTGACCCTGCTGAAACACGGTATACTTCTTACGACTTAAGAAATATAGAAAAACTAAAACCTTATTCAATGAGGTTCTATGAACTATTCAAGCAAGAAGAATATAAAGGTTGGCGAACTATCCGTATAGACATTTTAAAAGATATGTTCTTAATAACGGATGAGTATCCCCGATTTTCAACTTTATATCAAAGAGTGATTATAGCATCGGTTAAGGCTATTAATAAATTTACAGATTTGACCATTCCCATCGACGAAATTGAAAAGATAAAGGAAGGAAGGAAGGTCGTGGCGTTGAGATTTCCTATTAGGTCTAAGAGTTCCAAAGAAATAGCTGTTATCAGAGGAGAACCTATCCAAGGCACATTATTCGAAGGTATTGCAGATGAACAAGTAACGGAAGTAGAAGAAATAGAAGAGACGGATGCTGATAGACTGTTTAATCAATTTGAAGAAACAGTTACCTCCTTTGGTGTAACGCCCTCTGTATTCATCAAAATGCTAAATTCTGGTAAATACAGTAAAGCCGATATTGAACAAGCGATTAGAGTAACCAGAAGGGCAAAATTTAGTCAATCTATTACCAAAAGTATTTCTGGATTCTTTATTAAAGCTTTAAAAAATAAATATATTGACGAAAAGGAAGCCATTGAAAAAAAGAAGCAGTTGAAAAAAGAAAAGGATGCTAAGAAAGCGACTTTGAAAATAGAATTGGATGCGATTAAAGATGAGTTTTCACTAAAGGTTAATGAACGGATAAAGGAAATTACTGCTACAGATGAAACCGTAACGAATCAGGCTATTCAGGCTATTAAAAAAAATATACTTACATCCGTGATTATTCGGGCTAAAGAAAAAGAATTAAATAGACCACTTGAAATAGAGGATTTTAGACAAGATAAGCAACTTAGAACTTTGGTAATTAGCAATATTGTTAAGTTGGAAGAGCGACGATTCAAGGATATATTAGACCATTATCAAGGACAAATTGAACAATTGGAATTGCAAATAACCAAACTAAAGTAAATCGAATTTTTAGAAAACTAAAACGAACAAACATGGAACTATTAAATTTTCAGAATCGGAATATTCGTACCATTGAATCTAAAGGGAATATTTGGTATTCTGTCATTGATGTCATAGAAGTACTCACAGATTCTAGAAATCCATCGTCTTACTGGAGTACGCTAAAATCTAGATTAAATGAGGAGGGGAGTCAGGTTGTCACAAATTGTGAGAGACTGAAATTACCCGCAGCTGATGGTAAACGGTATGCGACGGATTGTGCTACTAGAGAAACGTTATTAAGATTGATTCAATCTATTCCATCTCCATCAGTAGAGCCATTTAAACAATGGTTAGCCAATGCAGGGGAGCAGAATATCTCGGAAACAGAGAACCCAGAATTACTGATAGAAAAATTCTACGACCACTATCGAAATAAGGGCATGTCTGACCATTGGATATCTGCTAGAGTGAGAAGTGTAGAAACCAGAAAAGAGCTAACGGAAAGATGGCAAGAGTCTGGCGTTACTTCCAGTCAAGAGTTTGCTTTTTTGACTAATATCCTATCCAAAGGAACATTTGATTTATCCGTTGCTGAACATAAGAAGCTAAAAGGATTGGCACAAAAACATAATATTAGAGATAATATGTCAACCATGGAATTGGTCTATATTATACTAGCAGAAGTATCTGCTAAAGAAATTTCAGAAAAGACAGGTGCACAAGGTTATAGCGAAAACGAACGAGCAGCAAGACAAGCTGGAGAGATAGCTGGTGAATCCCTTAAGCGTTTTGAGAAAAAGACTGGGTTGAAGGTTGTTACACCAAGGAACAACCTTCTTGGATAGTCGTTTATCTTTTGGTTTGTAGCAATTTTCTAAATTCTCCAGCGACTAAACCCTTAGCTAGAATTCGATTGTCCCAAGCAACTATATTTTTTTCCTGTAATTGCTTTTTCCGATCCTGTAACCGCTCCATAATTACTGCAAAATGGTCGCCCTGTTCAAAAATTTGCTTTTTCAAAAACCAATTAACCAAAGTACCTGTTTTGGCGGCTGCAGTTGTTTGATTGGTTTTAGTTTCAAAAATTTGAATAACTTCTTCAAAATACCAGTCTTGGAAACCGATGATTTCGCTACTTTGGACTTTAGCGACCATATCTAGAGCTAATTGAATTTTTACGCCATATCGGATCAATAGTTGAAAAGCTTTAAGTTCAGCAAAACTCAATTCTTCAACAGTTAATTTTTTAGAGGTAATTTTTGACGGAGTATTCTGAGAGGTACTACAGGTAACACTACGCTTTTCCCAAAATTCAAATTGAATGCTTTTTACTTTTCTGCCTTCCTTTAAGACACGATATTGCAGGGCAATTCCTGTTTTTTGATTAATTTCGGACTCAACAACCTCTAATACCTTCTTTTTAAAATTCCGCCAATCATGATATTTGTTTTCAATGCTAAGTAGTTTTTTCAAATCTTCTAGTTCATAGGTTATCTGAGAACGGTTTTGGTGTTTGGAAAATTTATCTCGATAAGCTCTTAAAATTTGAAAAATCCGAATAGAGAAAGTAGATTTTAAGGCAATGACTTCGTTTAAATTGACAGCCACATACTTTTTAAGGTTGAGTAAATAGGGTTGTAAAGATTTAGCAAACAAAAATTTTAAAGCAACATTACCAATTTCATCATAAACGGGCATAATTTCTTGAAACCAGTTGATATATCCATCAAAATCCTTACCCTCAATTCGGATTTGAGTAGGAATATAAATCCCTTTTCTGACCAAACTATCTCGAATGAGACGCAATTCGCTGTACAAACCACCCCAGCGTTTGGCGTCTCCTTTTAAAAATTGTTCTAATTCTTTAACTGAAATTGTTTGTTCAATTAGGTTTTGTTGATGGAGTGGGTCAATCTTTGAAATTAGAAACAAGATGATTTTTGCCTCTTTAGCGGTTAAATTGTATCGAGCATGGAATACAAAACGATTATCCATACGAGCAATATTGACATTGAAAGGTGCTGACATTCTTATTTTTTTAATTACCGACAGGTACTAATCATTAGCGTTGATGTTGACTGAATAGGTACACATATCTATAAATTCGATGACTGAGTAGGTACACAAATGACTAAATAGGTACACATATAGTCCTGACTAAGTACACATATCGGTTGTTTTAGTGACTAAATAGGTACACATAAGGGTGAAAATTCTAACTGAATAGGTACACATATCTTTCTAACTAAATAGGTACACAAATAAGGTTTAAATCGCTGATAGATAGTTAATTATGTTCTTTGAGGTTAGTAGGATAAAAGTACCCCCAAAGTATTAAGACTAAAAGAAGACTTAAAAAGTCTTAAAGAAGGACGTTTTAAGTCAATTTTTCTAAGACTACTAATCTTAGGTAGACTTAACTGTTTATCAGTTAGTTAAACTAGAATGGTGCTCTTGAAAAAAAGAAAACTTGGCGGAGAAATCTAGACATAGGTATATCAGGGTAATGAAAGTCATTACCAAATCGTTTCCAAAATTCCTTTGACTAGATTTACCTAGCCGCCAAGTTTATCCAAATGTGTCCAAGTTGTGATAACTGTTTACTTCAAATGCTCCACAATAAATCGTCGATTAATCGGAGGTGATTTTTCAAAATCAATGCTTAGTAGATACATTCCATTTTCAAAACTGCTTAAATCAATAGCAACCGTTTCGGTCTCAAAACTCATTTCAGGAACTCGTTTCACCAAATGACCTAACATATTATAAATGAGTAACTGCCCCCTTTTACCTCGAAAAACAGAGCCGTTAAATTGAATATGATTTCTAGCAGGATTGGGATAGAGGTCTACTGCTAT
>JBGCFJ010000044.1:0-15690 GCA_045106885.1 Saprospiraceae bacterium | reverse complement strand
CAATAAAAACTGGATATTATTCTTTGACGAAGCGGATGCGCTATTTGGCAAACGCACCGATGTCAAAGATGTCCATGACCGATATGCCAATCAAGAGGTTTCTTACTTACTACAGCGAGTAGAAAACTATCCAGGGTTAGTTATTTTGTCCTCCAATTTTAAAAATAACATAGATGATGCTTTTGTACGCCGATTCAATTCCATTATCCATTTTCCATTTCCATCTACTGCTGAGCGTTTACAATTATGGGAAAAAGCTTTTCCAGAGCAAATAACTTTAGCACTAGACATCGACCTTAAAAAAATAGCTGACCGCTATAAATTGAGTGGGGCTAATATTATGAATATTGTCCAACATGTTTGTTTAGGTGTGTTAGCTAAAAATTCGACAACATTATCTTTCACTGAACTTGTGGCAGGAATACGACGGGAGTTTGAAAAAGAAGGGAAAGTAATATAATTACGAATATCAAATAGAAAAGCCTTTCCTATGATTGAAATTGTTTCATTATGATCTATGATGAAAATATTTATTTTGAAAACTATTAGCGGTTCAAAAAAAATCTATCAAACCCTACCAGAAATCATAATTGTATCTATCTTTGGCAAGTGAGGCTGAATCCATATCAGCTACTATCTAAACCTTAAAAAACGCATAGTATGGCAACAACCAAATCAGCACTCTACGCACTCTTAATCGGCATCAATGACTACCATCCAGATTCTTGTGTATCAAGCTTAGATGGATGTGTGAATGATGTGAAAGCAATGGAAGGCTTTTTGAAAGAATTTTACAGTGATTTAATTCCGTCTAGGGGGATTAAGAAATTGTTTAATGAAAAGGCGACTAGAAAAAATGTTATTAAAGCTTTTCAAAGCCAATTGATTAAAAAAGCACAACCTGGAGATACCGTTTTATTATATTATGCAGGACATGGTTCTTTTAATAAATCTTTAGCCGTTTTCGAACAATTTGATGGGCAAGTAGATGGTAAAGTACAGGATGAAACCTTTGTTTGCTATGATAGTCGGTTGGATGGACATTATGATTTAGCAGATAAAGAAATCGCTGTTTTATTGTCTCGAGTCAATAAAGAAGTAGACATTATTGTCATAGCAGATTCCTGCCATTCTGCTTCTATTACTAGGAATGTATCCAAACCAAAACCTAAAACTCGTTTTTATAAAGGAAGAGATACGGAAAGAACACTTCAGAATTATCTACTAAAAAAAGATGACTATTATGAAGATTTGCTAAAAACAACGGGGAAAATTACGATTCCTAATGCTAGGCATTTATTAATATCTGGTTGTGATAGAAAAGAAGAATCTTTAGAGACTTTTACTCAAAGTGGTCTGTTTACGAGTACTTTATTAAAGCACCTTAGAGAAAATAGAGACATTAGTTATAGTCACCTTTTTGAAGCAGTTAGAGCGGAAGTGCTAGAAGAATCGGAAGGCGACCAGCGACCTACCATGAATGCTTGGGAAAGCTTTAATCCCAATGCCGTCTTTTTAAGAAAAGATACGCAGCCGAATACTCGCCATTTAGTGGAATTCAAAGATGGCGAATGGCAAATGGCTTATGGGGCGATTTATGGCTTGCCTTCTAAACCCGAACAAGCAGCAGATTTAACGATTGGTATTTTTGAGAGTCAGCATCCTACTGCGAAATTGTTGGAGCAAGTGAAAGTGGATAAAATCAATTTGGGAACAACGATATTATCCGAACCACAAGCATTGAACAAATCAAGAAGTTATTGGGGAGAGATTCAAAATTATCCTACTGCTTTAAGTGTGAATCTAATAGGAGATGCCGCAGCGATTACTGCTTTTAATCAACTATATCAGCAAGCCCCTTCTATTTTTGTTCGCTTAAAAGAAGGTGCAACGAATGCTAAATATACATTGAAATTGACGGATTCGAGCATGACTATTTTAGCGGCAGAAAGCGGAATGGTTATTAAAGAAACCGAGGCTATTGATGAAGCAACGGTAGACATTATTAAACAAGGATTAAATCATTTGGCTAAATGGGAAACAACAGCTAATTTAAAAAATGAGTCGGATAGCACGACTTTAAAAGAGGCACTTGAGTTCACCTTCTTTCAAGAAAATGAGGAAGAAGAATTTGAAGCCTTAAAAGGAACAAATTTCACCTTGACTTGTGAGGAAGATGATGGAGACTTGATGCCTATTTGGTATCAAATTAAGGCAAGGAATGTTAGCAAAGCAGCTTTGTATGTTGCTTTATTACATTTGAGTTCTGATTATGAAATCAAAGCTTATTTTCAAAGCCAAATATTAGAGAAAGACTCAGATTGGAAAGTATTAGATACAGAATCAAGAGGTTTGGTTATAGAAGGGGACGCCAGTCAAACAACTGATATTTTTAAAATTATTATTAGTAATAAACCATTTGATGAACGTAAGTTTTTGTTACCTCGATTAAGAGATACTAGAGGTGGGGTGACTAAGGCGGATTTTAAGAAAAGGCGAAGCCTCAAAAATCAGGAAGATTGGTTTGCGCATACCATTACGGTTGATTTAGTGCGCAAAGAAAGTAAGGTCGGGGAAGCAAATGCGACTTTATTAAATAATAAAATAAAAATTAAAGGACATGCTAGTTTTAAGGCAGACCTTTCGATGGGCGTTGCTACCGAAAAAGCAACTCGAAGTGTAGCGCCTTGGAACAAACTACAACAAAGATTAACCCAAAATGGGGTAGGATTGCTGAACTTAGCAGGGAACACTCGCTCGGTTTCTGGTGGCAATATCATAGAATTAAGTAATTTAGAAAATGCTGAATCGCTTAAATATAATCCACTAGAATTAAATGTCCAGCAGGTATTAGCGGATGCTGAAACGCTTATTCCTATCACCTTGAATGAGGATGGCTTGATTATTCCGATAGGAACTTCTGAAAAACAAACGGATGGTTCTGTTGATATAAAAATTGACCAATTACCTACTTATGATGACCCAGGAAGAGCTAATAAAACGCGTGGTTTGCCTAGGGCTGCATGGTTTAGTTTGTTAAAATTGGCTCGACTTGAGGATACTGCTTATTTTAAATTAAGAAAAGTTTATTATAGAAAAGGGATAGCCAAACGAACTCGCTTGCGGAAATCCCATATTCGAAATGCCGATAAGATTTTACTCGTCATTCACGGTATTATTGGAGATACGAAAGGGATGATTAAAAACTTAGAATTTTTAGAAGATTCTAAAAAATATGATGTTATTATCACCTTTGATTATGAAAATTTGAATACTAAAATTGAAGATATTGCGGCAGCTTTGAATGAACGATTAGAAGACTTTGGTTTGGGGGTTAATGATGGTAAAACTTTTGATATTTTAGCTCATTCTATGGGAGGTTTGGTGAGCCGATATATGATTGAATTTATTCGAAAAGGAGATAGTTTAGTTGATAATTTATTTATGTTTGGTACGCCTAATGGTGGGTCTGTTTTTGGTGATATTCCTGCTTTTAGAGATAAGTTAACTGCGCTGCTTACGGTTGGATTAAATTATGGTAAAGTATGGTTGGGGACAATAGGAATCGCTTTGGATTATTTTAATAAATTCTTAATTGGGACTAGGGCGCTAACGGTTACACTCTCTCAAATGAGTACGGAAGGAGATTTTATTGACCAGTTGGTAAATAGCGAAGTTAAAGTACAAACCAAATACACGATTATAGCAGGTGATATTACGGATTACCAAACTTTGGAGGATGCTTTTTTTAGTAAATTAATGGATGCTATTTTATTAAAAATTGGAAATGTTGCTAATAACGAACCGAATGATATAGCCGTAATGGTCGAAGATATTCGAGCTGTTCCGGAAGGAATAGAGACTTTAAGATATGATGCTTGCTGTCACCACATGAATTATTTTGACGAAGGAGAAGGATTGCGGATTTTGAAGGAGGTGATGGGATGAGCAGTAGGCAGTAAGGCAGTAGGCAGATTGCCTATTGCCATACTGCCTAGACTGTTCAAATAACTGTGTTTAGGCAAAATTTCAGCATTGAAAATCAAGACTTTACTGCCTACTGCCACTGCCACTGCCTACTGCCTACTAATTTGGAAAAATATCATTCAACCGATACCTTAATTGGTTGACCATCACAGGGTAAATTTTACTTTTGATTAATTTGTTAAATAGCTTTTCGGGTATTTTGGTTTTTTCAAGATGCACTAAGAGGAATTCATATTCAAGACTTCGGTTGGAGTCTTGAAAAATAGTGCGTATTTCCTTAGTTTTTCGAATAAATTTTTCGCCATCTTCTTCGCCTATTTTATGCTTAGATTTACATTCAATACACAAAATTTTGTTTTCGACCATAGCGATTATATCGAAGTCTCCACTGGCTTTGGCAATATCAAAAGGGGTGGTAAACTCTACTTTGGTATAAATTTCAAAATCGAATAAATTTCGCTTCAAATGGTCAACTGTCACTTGGTATATCCAGGAATTGAACCAATCGCCTGTTACAAATTGCTTGATATTGCCATTGCTATATTTTCTATCTTCGTTGCTTAATTGCTTTTTGAAGACAACATTACATTGACGATAATTTTTTGAAAAATCTTCTTTCCTAACTTTTATCCAAGATTGCGCATTCTTTTGATAGTAGGTAGGTGGTTCTGTAATCAGCCCATTTTTTTCAAAAGTGCCTATCAGTTTAAAAATTTTATTCCTGATTTGATAGGAAAAATCTAGGCTTCCCATTTCGTCATTGGTGACATCGTATTGCTTTTTAATGTGACTGATGAGTGTCGAATTAGTCGTGTTAAGACTACCCATTAATCGAGCTATTTCATCTTCTATCAGACTAAATTTATACACTTTATTGATGTCAAATCCTCTACGATATAGGGTTTCTAAAATTTTGGAATGATACCTTAAAGGAACGAGGTCTTTATGAGTAATAACACCTGCTGCTTGATTTTCCCAAAACTCAAGATTTTTTCTAAAGCGAGTTTTTGGAATAATGGCGTCTAAAGAGACGATATTCGTATTAATTTCTTCTATGATGACGCAGATTTCGGCGGCTTTTTCTTGGCAGGCTTTTAAGTCTCTTTCTGTTCGACCTGTGAATTCTATTTCTGTTAATATTTTGAGAATGGAATTATAAAAAATACTGGCTTGTTCTACAGGATTCCTTAAAGATTGGTGTTGATAGGGTGAATTGAATTGTTTTTTTATAAACCTTTTGGTAGAGGTATTCATAGGGGATGTTTTATCAATTGATAAGCGCTTGTTGGGGATTTATTTTTGGAGATAAAAAAGATGGATTTTTTGTTTTGATGACAGGAAATTTCTTCGTCATAGCCGTAACTATAACTATAACTAATAAATTTTAGGAAATCAGAATGAAAAAGGCGCTTTTTTAGCCCAAAACCTGTCCCGACACTTCGGGAGGATAAATTTCCAATAAACTCTAGACTACCTATTACAAGATTGCTGCCAAATGTTGGTTGATTGAATATTAATTACTAACCCAAGTTTCGGAGGAGTTGAAATGATTATATTGTTTTATGGTTATATTGCTAATGGGGCTAAAAACCTGAAATTAAGGGGCATCCAGAACCACAACAATAAAACAATATAGCAGTCTAACAATTGTCCGCAACTTGAATTACTAATCAACTTCCTCTTCCAAATTATAAGTCTGTTCCACAATGTATAAAGGTCGACCTTTCACCTCTTCATGAATTCTAGAAATATATTCCCCGATAATGCCAAGGGAAGTAATTTGAACGGACCCAAAAAACAAAATGGTGAGAATGGTTAAATAAAATCCATTGGGATTATTATTAGAAATGAAATAATCTATTAGTAAATGAATCGCTAAAACTAAAGCCAGAATAACAGAAATTAAACCCAAATAAGTCCAAGACCGAATAAGGATAGAGGAATGCGAAGTAATCCCTTCTAAAGCAAAATTCCATAATGACCAAAAGGTAAATTTAGAACGTCCTGCAAATCTTTTTTGTCGTTCGTAGGGAATACCAATAGATTTAAAACCGACCCAAGTATACAACCCTTTCATAAACCTTCTCTTTTCTCGAATTCTCTTTAAAGCTTTAATCGCCTTAGGGCCTAATAAGCGGAAATCACCCGCATTAGGAGGCATGGGCGTTTCACTTAATTTATTGAAAATAGCGTAGAATAAACGAGCTGTCGTTCTCTTTAGAAAGGAATCACTTTTTCTTAATAATCTAGTACCATATACATTTTCATAGCCTTCTTTCCATCGGGCATAAAATTGTTCAATTAGTGCTGGTGGGTCTTGTAAATCTGCATCAATGAAAACAACGGCTTGCCCCGTAGCAAAATCTAGGCCTGCAGATAAAGCGATTTCTTTACCAAAATTTCTAGAAAAAGAAATGACTTTTATTCGCTCATTTGGTAGGGAAAATTGATAGAGCAAGGAGAGGGTTGTGTCTGTACTGCCATCATCTACACAGACGATTTCGTACGTCACTTTCATATTGGTTAAAATGGATAGTATTTTTTCAAAAAAAACAGAGATGACCGCTTCTTCGTTGTACATGGCGACGATGATGCTGAGTTCTACCTTATTTGCTTTTTTACTTTTATCCATTAAATGTTGGTCGGTTTATGGTTCATTACAGAGCTGTTAAGTTCTTGGTTTGCTGGTTAGGGCTTGTAGCCCGATACCTATATTTTCTCGCCTCTGGCGAGGCTTTTCAATAACATTTTACCGCAAAGGCGTCGTTGCCAATACTCGGTCAAATTTATCATCTTCATGAATGATTTCAATGGTTCGGAAAGCCCCTTTTAATTGAGCCAAACCATCTGTTTCTTTTCGGACATCAATAATTAATTGTCCATTTTCGGTTAATAAAGCTTTAGCAAAATTTAAGTAAGTAGTGACAGGAAAATGAAATCCCCATGCAATCAAGGAGGTAATTAAATCTACTTGTCCATTAAATTTTTGTGCGCATTTAGCCACATCTTCACTTTCATAAAGATAAATTTTTTCGGATGGCTGCCCATTATCCATTAAAATATTTTTGGCTAAAGATAAGGAATTATAAGCAGCAGCTGTTTCGTGGAAACCGTATTTGATGGGGTCAATCGTACTTTTGTCAATTAATATCAAATTGGGCAAGGGGTTTTGTAAAGCCGCATAATGCTGAGAAAGCAATACTTCTAAACCAGCTACCCCAGGACCAATACCTACACTAGACCCAATTTCCTTGGGCAAATGGGCTTTAATAGTTGAGAATTCTTGCTCCATAATTTGGACATAATCTTCAATGATACTTTTGTGTCGAAGAGCAGGTTCTATATTCCTAGCATAAAAAGAAAAAGCTTGTTTTAATAAAGGTACTTTTTCATATAATTGATAAGCCACTTTACCCAAGGCCGTATAATGGATAGATTTACCCAATTTTTGCGTTTCCAATCTTTGTAACGCAATGTATTTAGCGGCTTCTCTAGGAAATTTCATGGACAAAAGATTAATTTTAAATGTAGTGATTTAAGTAAGTACTCATTGAAGGGTTTTCTTATAAAAATGGAAAACGCCTTTTTTGACAATTTTCAATTTTCAAAAGGGAATAGCCCATAGCTTTTGGGGCATAAAATATCATTATTGAGGCTATTTTAATCTTGATTGACAATCTGCCACTGCCTACTGCAACTGCACATAAGAATTATCTAAATAAACCCCATAAATACGGACTGATTTCTCGTCAAATGTTCCTTGATTTAATAGCTCAGGATTGACTTGCGCATAATAATAATTAGAGAGTCCTGGAAAGATACCAAACGGTCGAGGCAGTAAATTGAAAGCATTGGAAATGGAAGGATTGATTGCTGGCGGTGTTTCATTTCTATCCGAATAAGGCGTACCAACACCAACGATTTTTCCTTTATAGACGACTACTAAATTTGCGGGAGCTAATTGAAAGGTTGAATTGGGAAAAACCCAACCTTTCAAGAGTATATCTTTAGTGGCAGCGTCTATTGAAAATTGTAATTGACTGCCTAAGGGAGTTGGTTTTTCTACGGTAAATTCAGTGGCAAAATCTTTCTCCATCCAATGTGTCCATGCTTGGGTATAAAGATTTTTTTGTTCCGTTTTTAAATAGTCGGCGACTTTTACGACTATTTTTCTAAATCTTGGAATGTCCAAATTGCCTTGCCAAAGAAATTTTTCTTTTCCTTTGGTATCTGGATGTACTACTAAATCTGTTTGATAAGAAATGACAGCATTATTTACTTCTAACCTTAAATCAATTTTAGCTAGATTAAAGAAAAGAAAACTAAATAAAGCGAAGGATAGAAAACCTGCTAACATCTTTTCTTGCAGCTTACTTTTTTGGAGATGGCTGATAAAAATAATGCTAGTAGCCAATAAACCACCCCAAAAAATAACCGACCAACTATGATACCGACCATCAAGTGCATGCGTCAAATCTCCTTTTACTCTGCCCAAACCGACCAACACGCCACAGGCTACCCCAAAAAATGCTAATAATAACGGAAATAGCATGCCCGCTGGTTTTTTATAAAAGCGAAATTCTACTGCTTTTGAGGTATCTTTCCAGAAAGAAAAAGCTTTGATGCCTAAAAGGAGTAAACCAATTAATCCAAGCGTAATAGAAATTATATTTATCATAGAGGCAGCAAGAAACCCATTAAGCATTTGGGTAAAACAAGCCCCCAAAAAAGCCGGAATAGATTGTATAAATGGAATTATTTCAAATTTTATAATACCTCCTCCTCTAGACAGCGTATAATAACCAATCGTCAGAAAACCACCGAGTAAACCAATTACCAAATGACTAAGGACAAATTTGAAATTTTGCCGTAATAAAATAGCCGCCACAAATCCTAACACCCAAGTAGCTGACCCTGCACCAAAACAACAGCTCGATAACATTGCGCCAATCACAAAATAAAGCATCCCCTTATAAGGCCCAATTTTTTCTTGCCTACTCAAACTATAAGCAGCAAAAGTAGTTCCTAAAGCCGCCAAATTATTGTGAATACCAATGCCCCAAAAAAGCGTTACATCTCCTGCCAACCAAAAAACACTAAGGGCTAAAATAGCACAACTAGCGATATTGGCAATAGGCTTTATTTGCCCTTTTAGCGTATGATAAAGATTGCGAATAAGGACTGCGGTGATGAAGAGTAAGGTAATATTATTTAATAAAATCAACCAGATTTCCTTAGCAGTAAGCAAATGCATATTGGCTAAGAAAATAGCATTTGGAATAATCATTAAATGCCCATTCTGTCGGTCGAAAATGCTATGATAAGTATCTTTTTTAAATAAATAATCATTAAAATGCCGCCATTCGTCTTGCCATAAAACCGTATAACTCAGAAGAAAAGTCGTAATGATGGTGAAATAGAATCCGACAAAAGCGATGGCAGTTAACCAATAATATAACCGATGTTGTTTATTAGCATCGGATAGTACTTCGTTTTGAAGAAATTGAGTGATTTTTTCTTTATAAACCAATCCTATTACACCTAAAATTAGTGGGACTGCTGCTGTTACTAAAGCCGTATCAAATGGCATAAAGAGGAGATATCGATAGCAAAAAAAAGAGACAAAGCTTTTAAGCAAAAATAGAATAGAAGTCGCTACTAAAAACTTTTGTATCTTTTTCATAATTAATCACTGGACTAGTAAAGCCTTCTGTTGACGGAATGATTATTGGCTAATTTGAAGGAGCATTCCTGGTATAAAATAGGCGAATATAATGCTTTGAAATTGAACGATTTTGATAAAGTAAGGTTTCGTTTTTAAGGTTTGTGAAACTTGCTAGTCAAGCGGGGAAGCTGTTAAAATAGAACAATATTTTAACAAATTAAAGGATACTCGTTAAAAGAACTCCGTCCCTCTATATACTTCGTTCCTCTCCCGATTTTATAAATAGACTTGTTACCCTTTAAATTATAAGTACCTACTATTAAATAATCGTCACTTTTGATTCAGGCTATTTTTTCGCTAGACGAGGCAAAAAATCTTTGCATAGCCCCGCTACGGAAATTTTACCTAATGCTGCTGAAGGGATTGAACCAGTTACGGTATTAACCATTTTTAATTTTTTGTATATAATTTTGTAGTACAATTATTGCTAATAACACCAGTAATATAGGAAATATTTAACCTGATTTCTGCTAATATTCAAAATATTTCCCCCTGCAAAACAGTTAAATAAAAGCTAATAATCAACGAAAACAACCAATAAGTGGTATTTCATCGTTACTATTATTAGCAAATCATCGTCTCAAAACTAAAACATACTGTAGCTTATATGACACAATTAAAATATCGTTTCTTCCCCTTACTTATCGGCATCTTTTTCCTAACAACTTCAAGTATAGCGCAATCCGTTAACTTGGACGAAACTTGGAAGGAATTTTTGGTCAACAACAAAATTTCCAATATGAGTGCATTAAATAAGCCTAATAAATATGCGGACCCGCTGGATTATATTAGGTATTTATTGATGAACACCAATACTAGTTTTTGCCAAAGCGAAGTAGCAGAAGCAGAAAAATTAGTCAAAGAAATTCGTACGATAGACCCTAAAGCTTTTGATGCCGTGCCAGGGTTTGAGAAAAAATTGAAAGATTTAGAAGCCAAAATCAAAGCTTATCATAGCATGGACGAGATTTGGCAACAATTCTTGCAAACTCAAAATGTGGATTTAAAAGAATTAGATGCCATCAAAGCAGCTAAAACTAGTTGTGAAAAAAGTACGCTGGCGAAGTATTCTTACATGACTGTTTATGCCTACTATTGTAAAGGAGATGTGGCAAAGGCAAAAAATATCCTAGAAACTCGGACTTTAAGGTTAACTGAAAAAACGTCCTTGCGGGTAGAAGATGTGGAAGGATTGGGCGAAGAGGTCGCTAAAATGAAAGCGCTCTTTCAACAAATAAATGAATTAGATTCAAATTGGAAAAATTATTTAAAAACAGGCGTTTCTCCTGGTTTTGACAGCGAATTGCCGCTTTTCCCTTGTAATCCGATTCCGAATATGAAAGAGTGGTTATTAAAAGGCGTCGCAGATTTGTGTAATTCAGGACCAGAAATGTTGGAAAAGATTAAAAATACACAAGCAGAAAGTGGCGTAAAGCCCAATGGTACCTTGGCTAAAAAAATAAAGGAATTGGAAAACGCCCTCAAAGAAAAAGATGGAGAATTGGCAGTCTTAAATAAAGCATGGAATTACTTTCTTAAGAACAATGAAATACCAAGAGAATATCGTAAATATGTTTATGAATATTGCGAAAATGAACCTTTGATTCGAGCTTATTTAATGGACGGATTTGCTAATATTTGTGGCGTGTCAGAATTAGAATTAAAAGATATTGAGGCACTGCAAGCATCAGCAACTTCTCTTGAAAAAATCACGATTACCAAAATCAATGAATTACAAACCGCTTTTCTACAATATCAAGATGACGAAGTAGCGATTAATACCTATTGGGAAGATTTTAAAGCACAAGACGACCAAATGTCTGACGACTATCGCCTAGCCGATTATTATTGCGATAATATTTATGATGTGAAAGCTTGGTTGATGAAAGGGCTTTCTGTTGATTGTAAAGAAGCGGTTCAATATCTGGAACAGATTGATGCTGTACAGAAGAAGTTAGAATTCGAGTTTACAGTGGACGTTAGATGTCGAGTAGAAAAATTGCGCTTTAATATTTGGGATTGCAAATATCAAGTATTGGTAAAGCTGGCTAAAGTACAAGACAACGCCGATACTTTTGAAGAACGCATGGAAAAATTGATGGAAGAATATGGGGTTGGGCCTAAGCCAGAGCTTTGTAATGAGTAGCAGTGGGCAGTACAGGCTGACCGCTAATGGTCTTTTTGAATTTTAAAGACAACGGGCTTTGTGGGGATGTTATTAAAATATTGTCCAATAACAGATGTTGAACCGTCTTGGGAACTAATAATCTTGGGAGCAGAACAACCAAGGCTAAGAAATAATATAAAAAAGAGCAGCCGTGATATTATAATTTTCATAAGGAGTTTTATATTTTGACCACAAATTCAACAATTCCTAGGGATTTAAAAAATTTCCACTAAAATAATGAAAAATCAACTTATCATTTTCCTCGCTTTAGCTTGTATTATTTTTGGCACTTCTTGTACCAAAGAAACACCCAAAGTTTTAGTTTTTTCCAAAACGGCTAAATTTCGACATTCAGCTATTAAAGAAGGAAAAACAGCTATTATGAAATTGGGTATGGAAAACGGTTTTCAAGTAGATACTACGGAAAACGCCGATTATTTTCAAGAAGAAAAACTACAGCAATATGCAGCAGTTATTTTTCTCAATACCACAGGAGATGTTTTGGACTATCCGCAACAAGCCCATTTTGAGCGTTATATCCAAGCAGGAGGAGGCTTTGTCGGCATACATGCGGCGACCGATACAGAATATGATTGGAAATGGTATAATGACTTAGTCGGTGCTTATTTTAGTGGGCATCCTAAGATACAGGAAGCTACTTTGAATCGTGTAAATCAAGAGCATCCTTCCACTTCTTTTTTAGAAACAACTTGGGTCAAAACAGATGAATGGTATAATTTTAAAAGCATTAATCCAGCTATCAATGTCTTATTAACATTAGATGAAAGTAGTTACGAAGGAGGAACAAACGGAGAAAATCATCCAATGGCATGGTACCACGATTATGATGGTGGACAGGCCTTTTATACGGGCTTGGGGCATACTAAGGAAACCTATCAAAATCCGTTATTTCTACAACATTTATTAGGCGGTATCCAATATGCTATTGGAAATAATCAGCGAAATTATCAATTGGCACATACCGCACCAGTGCCAGAGGAAAATCGTTTTGTCAAAGAAGTATTGGATTTTAATTTAAATGAACCTATGGAATTGGATGAATTGCCAGGACGAGGATTGATTTTTGTGGAACGACGAGGGGCAATAAAATTGTATGATTTTGAGGCGGCAACCACTAAAACAATTACTCAATTACCAGTGCGCTACGAAAACGAAGATGGTTTAATGGGCATTGCTGTAGACCCTAATTACACTAAAAATAATTGGATTTATTTATTTTATTCAGTAATAGACGAATCAGATAAAGAATTCGGGAAGCAACATATTTCTAGGTTTGACTTAGTCGGAGATTCTTTATTAATGGCATCAGAAAAAGTGTTATTTGATATTCCGATTATCCGAAAATGTTGTCATAGTGGTGGGAGTTTAGAGTTTGGAAAAGATGGTTTACTTTATATCGGAGTCGGTGATAATACCAATCCATTTGAATCGGAAGGGTATGCACCGATGGACGAACGACCGAATCGCGCTTTATGGGATGCTCAAAAATCTGCTGCCAACACCAATGATTTACGAGGTAAAATTTTAAGAATTAAGCCCGAAGCAGACGGTACTTATTCCATTCCTGAAGGTAATTTATTTCCCGAAGGCACTGCCAATACTCGACCTGAAATTTATGTGATGGGCTGTAGAAATCCCTTCCGATTTTCAATTGATAGTAAAACGGGTTTTGTTTATTGGGGCGATGTTGGTCCCGACGCAGGAAAATTGGATAGCCTGCGTGGACCAGCAGGGATGGGCGAATTTGACCAAGCTCGACAAGCAGGTTTTTGGGGTTGGCCTTTCACCCGTGGCAATAATCAAGCTTATGGTGACCATAATTTTACCACAAAAAAAACAGGGGCAAAATTTAATCCTGCAAAATTGGTCAATAATTCACCTCATAATACAGGTCTTCAAAATTTACCACCTGCACAAGAGTCGATGATTTGGTTTTCTTATGCCGCTTCCGATGAGTTTCCTTGGTTAGGCGATGGAGGGGTGAACCCGATGGGAGGTATGGTTTATCATGCAACTGATTATCCAGATGCAAAGCAGCATTTTCCTGATTATTTTGAAGATAAACTCTTTGTCTATGAATGGATGCGAGATTGGGTTTATGTAGTGACGATGGATGAAGATTACAATTATGTCAAAGCAGAATCCTTTATGCCTAATACCGAATTTTCTCATCCAATGGATATGTTATTTGGGTCGGATGGTCATCTATATGTCTTAGAATATGGGCAAAAATGGAATAGTCGAAATATGGATGCTCGACTGGATAGAATCCGATACATCGAGGGCAATCGTCAACCTGTGGCAGTCGCAACGGCAGATAAAATTGTAGGAGCAGCACCGTTAACGGTACAATTCTCTGCGGCTAATTCTAAAGATTACGATAAAGAAGCCCTAGAATACGCTTGGTTTTTTACCGAAGAAACCGTGCAATCCACCGAAGCAAAGCCTTCTTTTACCTTCACCGAAGCAGGTATTTATGAAGTGGAATTAACGGTAACTGACCCTGCTGGCGAAGAAGCAACTACTTATCAAAAAATAATCGTCGGCAATGACCCGCCCACTTTGGACATTGTTTTAGAAGAAACCGATAGATTCTTTTATGAAGGTCAAAAAGTAGACTATAAAATTGTCGTAAAAGATGCGGAAGATGGCAGTACAGAAAATCAGGGCATTACTTCCGAAAACGTAAAAGTAACCCTCAATTATATTCCAGAAGGGCAAGATTTGGTTGTTGCAGCCATTGGGCATCAACAAAATACCGAGCCTATAGGGTTAAAGCTCATTAACGAAAGTGACTGTAAAGCTTGTCATGCCATTAATGAAAAAGTGGCTGGTCCAAGTTATATGGATATTGCGACTAAATATTCCAGAGCCGATGAAAATCAGTTGGTCAGTAATATTATCAAAGGTAGTTCAGGTATTTGGGGAGAAACGATGATGGCTGCCCATCCACAACTAGCGATTGAGGATGTTGAAAAAATAGTCAATTATATTTTATCCCTCAACCCCGATAAAGATAAAATGGCAAAAGACCTCCCGCTAACAGGCGTACTAGATTTTAAAGAACATTTACAAGCAGCATCAGCCGATGGTATTTATGTTTTAATGGCATCCTATTTGGATAAAGGAAATGCGGAAGTGGAAGGCTCGCAATTGGCAGCACAAGAACAGTTTATTTTCAAACCACCCGTCCTCCAAGCAGAGGATGCCGACGAACTTTCCCAGGGAGTGAATGTCTGGAAACGAGGTAGAAGAGTCGTCGTAAGAGGACTTCGAGATAATGCTTTTCTGAAATTCAAAAATCTTGATTTAGAAAATTTAAAAACCATTAAATTGGCGGCCTATTACACTAAAGGTGGACGTTATAAAGGCAATGTAGAAATAAGAGAAGGCAGTCCTACAGGCACTATCATTGGTACGACCGCCGTAGAAAATTTTAATGCCCAAAAAAGTACGAGAACGATTTATGATATTAATCTCCAATCAACTACTTCCAAAGGAGACTTATTTGTCGTCTTTAAAAACGAAGCAGATGCCAAGCAATCTGTGATGAATTTGGATAGGGTGATTTTGGGGTATTGATTTTTTTAGACGGTTTACGGTACACGGTAAAGCAGTAGAACGATATTCTTAGATTTTATTCTAAAAGGCTTAGGCAAAGTGGCAGAAATAATCAACCATTTATACCGCCTTTTTCCCTTCTAAGAAACTCAAAAAATGCGTCCATAATCCATTATGCAAGCATTTTTTGAATTCCTTAGAAGAAAAATTGACTGGTCTAACTGGCTAA
>JBGCFJ010000439.1:0-9851 GCA_045106885.1 Saprospiraceae bacterium | reverse complement strand
CCCGAGATATGTCACAAACTATTCTATTTTGGTATATAAAAAATACTAAATCATAAAATTAAATATAGTTTTTATATGGTTAATCAACTATTAAAGTAATTTCCTTTTAATCATATAAGTGACTATAGGCTGAATATAACGTCTACGTAGATGTCACAATATTCTTTATTAGATACTGTGATGGCTAACAAATAGCCTTATATTTGCAACGTCTTTTATCGCTGGGGGGTAGATAAAAGATATTAGGGGATAAACTTCGGTTTATTCCCTTTTTTTATTAAAAAAGATAGCAATAACGCTTATTTTGTGTAAATATTCAATTCATTCAACTTATAACAACATACTATCCAACACCTTAATCATTTTATATTATTCCAATTTCAAAGAGTACACTCTGTTTTAATGTCATTTTAAAATAAAAAGACTGGTATTCTGGTGAATAAATGATTATTTATACATATATATAATGATAATACATTAACTTTACAATTAATTCCATCCTAAACAACTTACTATTTCTAATTATTCAACTTGTTTAATTGTAGTTATAATCATGGAAAAACGAACATTAAAGTTAGAAGACAAACAAATAAAAGTAGATATAGATTTCTCTTTAGCAGAACTTAAACACCTACTAAATATGTCTTTAAGTAGCATCGAATATTGTAAAAAGGAAGACGGAGACACCATTAAACCTCATCTTGATTTGGTCAAGAAATTGGATATGTATATTGCTGACCGGGAATGGTAGTAAATTTATAGATAATCATCGTCAAAGTGTACACAATCATATTTATCAGTTTCATTCAAATTTATTTAATCAGGAAACGATTTTAGTACTATAAGTACTCAGACAAATTAAACTACACTCGTCAAAAGAACTCTGTGTCTTCTGTTCCTCTCCCGATTTAAAATACGGGACAAGCTGTGGTGTAAATAAACTGTACTCGTCCAAATAAAATATGTTCGTTTATTTTTGTTGTACTACTTATCCTGCGAAAAGTAAACATTATTGCCCTTCATTGCTCCACAGTTCAGACATCAGAACAAATGGTAGGATAATTCGAATGCTAACAGGCAACTATTTATCAATTAACCACACTATAAGGGAGCAGGAAAAATATAACCTACCAGTTCTGTGGCTTTATTTATTTTCTGCCCAAACATTCAAGGAATAAATTTATTATTACTAAGACGAATATTTTTAGTATATTTTCACCTAAACAAAAATATATTGAAACAAAGCCTTTTATATCCATCCATTTTAAGGAAAATACTCTTTGGTATTTTTGCCTATTTACCATGTTATTTATTGGCTCAGCCGTTAGACTCCATAAACATTCAAGTAAGGCCCGCAGAAGACGTTGAAGCCTTAGTGCTTGAAGAATTTATCAAAAAAGGGAATTGTGTACAAATAGAAAACATTCAGCCTATTGGCAATATTAAAAGCATTGGTTCTTTTACCAATGCCAAAGATATTATTGGGATAAAAGAAGGTATTGTTTTTACCACAGGAAATTTAGAAGATATACCAGGGCCTAATTCCTCCACAGGTATTACTGGAGGGCATTATGGCGAATCTGATGCTCCTTATTTAAAAAGAGTCGTTTCAGGGGTACCTTTTTTTGATGTGATAGGCATTGAATTCGATTTTACTCCGACAAGCAATTTTGTAAGCTTTAATTATGTTTTTGCCTCTGAAGAATATTGTGAATATGTCAATAGTGAATTTAATGATGCTTTTGGTTTTTTTGTCTCTGGACCAGGTATTGAGGGAAATGGGTTTAATGAATCTGTTAATGTAGCTAAAGTAGAGCAAAAAGACGATGCAGTAACCATTAATAATGTCAACCACTTAAAGAACGAATCCTATTTTGTTAATAATTTTACTCGAATTGATGCCCAACAATGCAATGTGAAGTATGAGCCAAGAAATTTAGCAGGCATTGAATTTGATGGTTATACCACCAAATTACAAGCATTTTTTAGTGTTATTCCTTGCGAAACGTATCATATTCGGTTAGTCGTAGGAGATGTCAGCGATGATATTCTGGACTCTGCGGTATTTTTAGAGGGCAAAAGTTTTGATACAGGCGGTAAAGCAAGTATCAGAGCATTGGTCAATGGTCGCCCAGACAGTGTCGTTTATGAAAATTGTTTAGATGGTGCTTTTATAGTTGACCGAAGTAAATTATCCGATAGAAATAACCCTTTAGATTTAAAATTATCTTTACTTGGAACAGCGACCAATGGCTTAGATTTTGAAATAATTCCTCCCAATCTAACCTTAGATGTCAGAGAATTTAGAAAAGATTTACCCTTAACCATTATACCTGATGATATTTTAGAAAATTCAGAATATGTAGATTTAGTAGTCAGTACTTTAACTTGCGATTGTGAAGAAAGAGATACGGCAAGACTTTATATCGAAGATTCCAAAGAGGATTTAACCGTATTTTTTGAAGACGATATAGTTTGTCCTGGTCAAACATTTACTTTAAGTCCAAGCATTCCTGATGGCATCGAACCATTATTTTATACTTGGGCATCTGGTGACACGACCGAAAGTATTACAGATGTGATAACTGAGCCTAAAAATTATGCAGTTACCGTTACAGATGTTTGTGGCGCAACGAATAATGATGCCATAGAAGTCCAATTACAAGCAGTGCCTACCATAGATATTACGGGAGATTTTACTTGGTGTGCAGGTAGGCAAGACGAGGAAGTATTAATTGACCTTCCTGGACAAGCACCTTGGACATTGAACTATACGATTAATGAGGCAGTTGTTGAAAATATTGCCGAAGTAACAACTACTCCTTTTACTTTTCCCCTACCAGAAGTAGGGTTATACAATTTTGTAGGTTTCAATGACCGTCATTGTAATGGAACTATTAGAGGAGAAGTAGTGGTTTCTGATATTTCTTTTAAAATAAATGAAGCCCTTAGTCTACCCTCTTGTCAAAATGCCAACGATGGTCAAATTGCTTTAAGTTTTGAAGGAGGAACAGCGCCATTTTCCATTCAATGGAATGTTGAAAATCAAGTTGACCCACTTTTAGCTAATCTGACTGCTGGAGAGTATTCGGCTAATGTGGTGGACCAAATGGGTTGTATAGTGGACGGTTTATTCACCTTACCAGCAGCTCCTCCCTTTAAGCGTTGTAATATTGATGTAATTAAAAACCTCTATGTGCCTAATATTTTTTCGCCAAATGGAGATGGTCAAAATGATGTGTTTACTATTTTTCCAAAATTCGGCTTAATTCAATCGCTTAGCTATCAATTATTTGACCGCTGGGGCAATCTTGTTTTTGCATCCAAACAAATGAATAATTATGATAATTTAGATTATTGGAAAGGGGAAGACGCTTCCGCCGCCGTCTATTATTGTGCTGTAAAAATAACCTTATCTGATGGTACTATTGAGCATTTTGGAACAGATGTGACGTTGGTATATTAAAAACAAAAGTGGATAAAACACTTAGCTAAATCGGCTGACAAAGCAAATAACCCTCTAAAGAGAATCATTTGTCCTATCAGCCTATTTTTCTTATTTACTGATTCTATAACCAATAGCAATTCTAAGCAAACCATCAATATTTAGAGAAGGCACATCATCTTCATTAATACTAGAATTAGCGTTATCAAATTTGATATTATCTACTAATGCTCTACCCGCACCAAGGTCAAATTCAAAGATAAAACCACTCTCACTCACTCTTTTCCAACCAATTTGAAAGCCTAAAGCCAATCTAGTTCTAGTATAATCATCGGTATTACCACCATCAAAAAGTGAGTTGCCGAAGTTTCTAAATCTAGTATAGACACCAATGCCAAATTTATCTGCGCCTAAATCAGGATTAAAATAATGCTTCCCAACAGCAAGTAAACTAAAACCAGAACGTTTATATTTGATATCATTGATTTTAAAGTTACCAAAGTCTACACCCAGTCCTCCTTCTACACTAAATTTGTCATTAAGCATAAAATCAGCCGTGATATCAGGGCTACCAAATAAAGCACCAATTGGATTAATTTTCAAATCAATTTGTGCATATGAAGTTGTCAAAAAACAAGCAAATAATAAAGTTAATAATTTAGTTTTCATAAATAAGTATTGTATAGATTAAAAATAGGTGATTAATTTTATAGACAATGCTATTGCTTATTACCCCTAGAGAAGAGCATAAATAATAGTAAAATTTATTAGGAAATTATTTTTTGAATGAGCAAACTCCTTCACTATTTGTTATCGAATCAAATTCAAAGTTCCACTAAATTGCTCAATCTCCCCATCTAATAATTCCAATTCGCCAGCATAAATATAAGCACCAATAGGCATTATTTTTCCTTTATAACGCCCGTTCCAAGTTACCAAATCAGCATTATTGACAATGACAGATTGTTGAAAAATCAAGTTACCATAACGGTCAAAAATTGTCAGATTATTAATCTGTTTAACAAATTTTGTATTGGTATAAATAGAAAATACATCATTTTGCCCATCGTCATTTGGCGAAAAAATAGTAGGGCTATAAAACAGGTTTGGCTGAAGAATAGCAATTTCAATTTTAGTTTTTTGTTCACAGCCCATATTATCTTTCACGGTCACTTCATACCGTCTATTTTTAAATTCCGTCAAATAAGGTTGAGGGCAATCGGTACAACTCAATCCAACATTCGGCCACCATTGAATAGATTCAATGGAAGCTCCATTATCAATAATATCTAAAGGCAATTGAAAATCAGTCCCTTTTTCAACTGCTTGAAAATTAATCAAGGATAAATCAAAAGAGGTGGTAGGAGCAAAATTAATCTGCTTTGATAATTCACAGTCATTAGCATCTTTTACTAAAACAGCATAGGCTATTTCCGTTAAGTTCTCAAAATCAGGCGTATTTTGAAAGGTGATGCCACTATCAATAGAATATTGAAAAGGCGCTTGTCCACCATCTAAATCAGTGATGGATAAACTACCAGTCGCTCCACAATTCCGCTCAATTAAATCAAAAGAAAAATCAGTAAAAGCGATTGTTTCTGCCACTTCTACCCTAGCAGTCACTTCACATTCGCCAAAAAGGTCAGTTCTAGATATTTCATAGATTCCAGCTTTATTCACCACCGTAGCAAATTCATCTGTATCGGTAGCAAATTGTCCGTTAGTAGTCGTCCAATTATATAAATAAGCATCCGTATTTATTGGTTCAAGAAGCGTTAAATCAGTGGAAGTTTGATTACAATGTAATGGCTCTGGAGGAACAATCGTCAAATCATCATGCGCTAAAACGACCTGTAGAGAATCTGTATCTCGACAAACAATTCGCCCTAAAGTACCAATAACATTAGCTTTATATTGTCCAACTGCATCTACAAAAGGTGTTAATGTTTGATTCTCTCTTGTAAAATGCCCCTTATCTGTTTCCCATTCAATAATAAAAAAACTGCCATTAGGAACAACATTAGCGCCTAATAAGATAGTATCCCCACAAGGTAAATTAACGGTATCTTGAGTAATCGTTAAATCAAAAACGGTCACGTCAATTTTAATTAATTTCTGGACGGTACAGGTGTCATTAGTTTCCGCATCTAATCCTATAATAGTTAATAAATAAGTCGTATCAAGGGGGGCTAAAAAGGTAGGATTTAAAATAGTGGCGTCATCCAAACCAATAGCTGGTGACCAATTAGCATTGACTATAGTTCCTGCTATTTCGATATTCACTTTAGTACCACCACTGCTACACACTTCAATCGGTTTATCTGTTAAAATAACTGGACATTGTGCCTGAATTTGGCAGAAGGAAGCAATAAAAAATAGGAAACTTAAAAGGAATCGGGTCATTAATACAGTAATTTTCTCTAGTAAAATTCAGTTCGTAATCAGTTGTAAAGATATAGCCTTATACACAAGGAAAGCCTACACTAATACAGGTATTTTTGGTTATCAGTTGTCAGAAATAAAAGTTATTGGAAGTTATTGTAAATACCTCTATCTAAATAATTGACACGTTATAAAAGGTGATGAGTTTTATGAGAATAAAACGGAAGCTATCAGTTTAGAACAACTCCCCAGTTAACCCCATTATCTTATAAATCTCATTACCTTCAAAATGTCGATTATTTAACAGCACTTACTTAAAATAAAAGGGTCTTTGACAAATCCCTCCGATGAATCGGAGTAAACTGTGAAATGAGATTTTAATCGTCCGATGACTGAGTCGTCGGATGATTAAAATCAGTTCATCCGACGACGCTAGTCATCGGACGAACTGATTTTCCACTATTTACTCCGACAGGTCGGAGGGATTTGTCAGAGAACCAAATAAAATAACCTTTAATAACCTACTAATACCGCTCAAACCAAGCCAAAACATGTTCTACTTTTGTAATCAGCTGACTTGGTCGATTCGCAATAAAATGAAAAGCACCAGGTACTTCCACTAAAGCGGTTTCTATTTTTCGCAGTTTTAGCGCATGATATAATTGTTTGGACTCTGAAAGCGGTGTTCTTAAATCAGAAGTCCCAACCATTACTAAAGTAGGCGTCTGAATATTTCCAACCAAAGACAATGGAGAAAATTTCCAATAAGCCTCTGGATTCTCCCAAGGTTGCCCTGGATATCTAGAATTGGCGTATCCATAATAATTATCCGCTACCAAGGTTTTACTAATCCAATTCATTACAGGTTTAACCACTGCTGCTGCTCTAAAACGATTGTTTTTACCAATCATCCACGCAGTCATAATTCCACCAGCACTACCACCTGTTACAAATAATTGGTCTTCAGCGATATAGCCTTTTTCAATGACCGCATCAACACCGTCCATCACATCATTATAATCTTCTCCTGGATAATTATGGTATAATAGATTGGCAAATTCCTCGCCATAACTGGTACTTCCTCTTGGATTTGGATAAAAAACCACATAACCACCCGTTGCATACAACTGTATTTCTGGGGAAAATCGGTCTCCATAATTAGAAATCGGCCCACCGTGATTTTCTACTAGTAATGGATATTTTTTATTCGCTTCAAAAAAAGGTGGCTTCACAATCCAGCCTTGTACTTTCCGACCATCAACAGAAGATTTATACCAAATTTCTTCCACTTGCCCCAGAGTTCTTTGTCCCAAAATATCTTTATTTAGAGACATAATTATTTTAGTAGTCCTTGCTTTAGACGTATTAATCGCCAATTCTGCTGGATGATAAGGCGTCGTATGATTAAAAGCAATCGTTCCATTTTTAGCAACAGAATAAGAACCACCTCCATAAGGTCTACCAATTCCAGTTCCACCTACATTATCCGTAATTTTAGTTACTTTTCCACTTAAATCTGTATGCCCAATTTTAGTATTTCCATGCTCATCATACATAAAATAAAGTCCCTTTCCATTCGCATCCCAAGTTGGATTAGCAATACCTTGGTCTAATTGCACTTTTATAGCACGGCTATTTTGTCCATTATTATCCATCACATACAATAGCGTATTTTGGTAAGTTTGTGTTTTGTCTGTATAACCTAAATAAGCAATTTGTTGTCCATCTGGAGAAATCACAGGACTATAATCAGGCCCTTTTCTATCCGTCAAAGTCGTAATTTCCCCATCTGCTATGTCTACTTTATATAATTCAGAATTTCTAAAATCATATTCCCAATCTTTGATTCGATTAGCAGAAAAATAAAGCGTTTTTCCATCTGCTGACCAAACAGGTGCAGACCGATGTTGAAAGTTTCCATTGGTGACCTGTCTAGGCGTTCCTCCTTCTGAAGGCATCACAAAAAGGTGGGAATACCCCGGTTTCATATATCCTGAGCCGTCCCGTTCATGTTTCAATCTAGAAGTAACTCTAGGTGCAGCTGCCCATTTTGCACCTTTAGGTTTCTTATGCGGTTTGACCAAAGATAATTCTCGTCCTTCCACAAACATAGAAAAAGCAATTTGCTGTCCATCTGGTGACCAAGCCAAACCTCTAGGTGAAGCTGCCAATTGAGAAATTCTAGCAATTTTCCCTGTTTTCATCCAATATATAAACAACTCTGAGCCTTGTGCGGTAGACGCCGTAAAAGCAATCCGTTCTCCATCTGGCGACCAAGTTGGATTTCCTTCACTCACATCCATCGAAGTTAATTTCTGATGCCCTGTTCCATCAACATTCACCAACCATAAACGAGATTGCCGCCTATCTGTCATAATATCCATTCCTCTACGGATATAAACAATGGTTTGCCCACCTGGCGAAATCTGTGGTTTTTCTGCCCATTCTAATTCAAAAACATCCATACTTGAAAAAGCAGGCTTTTGATTTTGACTGAATCCTGTATAGCTAACTAAAAAGAAAGCACACAAGCATAGGAGTTGTTTTACGTACATCATATTTATTGATTTTAATTTTTAGATTTAATGATTCTCTGCGGATTTATTTTTCCCACGGATTTAATGATTCTCCGCGGATTTATTTTCCGCACGGATTTCTTGATTCCCGATTTTATTTAACATGGCACTATAGTAAAAAGTCTAGTATGACTCAGGAGAATTGTATCTTTTTTATTTATCCACAACTTTCACCGTAGTGCCTTTAAAATCTACGCAAAATGCTATATGCCTTCAAAAGAATAATCCGTGGGGTTTAAAAAAATCGTGGGAAAATTTCACAAATACGCTTTCCCTTAGGCAATTGCTGACAACAATCGCCCTAGTGGTCAAGTAGCCAATCAAAGGTACTTATTTTTAGAAAATTAAGCATATAAATTCCAAGACAAGTCCTCTAGCAAACAAGCATGAACCATTAAAATTATCTACTTACCCTTACTTCCCACTTTCTACATAAGCCAAAATCGCTGCTACATATAAAGTTTGTCATTCTCTATTTTTAGGGAATCTTTTTTAGTTTTTACAGGTTTGTAGCAAAAAATAGCCCCTATCGAATTCCATAAATACCAACCTTCTGAAAATTGTAAACAGCAGATTTTAAATAAATAGAAAATTATCAATCTTAATGCTACAGAACACCATCAATCTTTATAAAAATGCCTATACTGGACTTAGTAGAGAAGTTTGGTTATTATCACTCATTTCGCTCATCAATCGAGCTGGAACGATGGTCTTTCCTTTTATGACCATTTACTTAACACAATCCAGACATTTCACCCTAAAAGAAGCGGGGATTATTATGAGTTTTTTTGGATTAGGCTCTTTGTTAGGGGCTTATCTTGGTGGTTGGTTAACGGATAGGATAGGCGATTATAAAGTTCAGTTTTGGTCCTTGATTGGTACAAGCATTGTCTTGTTGTTCATTCTAAAAATGGAAACTTTTTGGGGCATAGCAGCTATGGCATTTTTACTGAGCTTAGTCGCAGATGCTTTCCGCCCTGCCAACAAAGTAGCCGTTTCTAATTATAGTCAACCAGAAAATATCACTCGGTCTTTTGCCCTCCTAAGATTAGCTATTAATTTTGGATTTGCTGTTGGGCCTGCAATGGGTGGAATTTTAGCTGCTTGGAAAGGCTACGATTGGTTATTTTATGCAGATGCGCTAACTTGTTTCCTAGCAGCCATTCTTTTTAAAATAACACTAAAAGACGATTTTAAAGACCGTCAAAAAGTTACTACTATCAAGAATAACGACGAACCTACAATTCCAGTAAATTCGCCTTACCAGGATACGCATTTTATGTATTTCTTAATTATTATTGGTTTATTAGCTTTTGCTTTTTTACAATTATTCTATACAATTCCTGTATTTTTCAAACAAGATTTAGCCTTAGATGAAGCCCAAATAGGGCTTTTTATGGGTTTAAATGGTTTAGTCATTGTTCTTTTTGAAATGCCAATGGTCTATA
>JBGCFJ010000438.1:0-2806 GCA_045106885.1 Saprospiraceae bacterium | reverse complement strand
CAGGCTGACCGTTAAAGCGTTTCGTAACCACCAAATTTATTTGGTAGGTTCTACATGAATTGATGGTCAGTGTATTACATAGAACCAGCCAAATAAATTTGGCGGTTACGTACGATACAAACACTATTAGCGGTCAGCCTGCGTAGCTACGTTGAATAATTTTAATAGGAGCAAAAGAGGAAGATTCGGGGAATCTTTATCTTTTGTGAACCGCTTGCATGAAGGAGTGTAAGCTCCTGAACCGTGAAACGGGTGAGTTGCTGAATGCCTTTAAAAGTAAAAAGAATCCGTCAGGCTGGTAGGTTATTATTTCCCTCATCCTTTAAGCTAAATTTTCACTCCTTCTACCCTTTCCGAGCCACAATTTGCAAAATAATAGGCGAGTAAATAAAGCCTGTTTTATTACTTTCTTGTTCCTTAAAAAAAGTATTAGCAGTTAAGTATTCTGCTTGCGTCATTAAACCTTGTTCCACAAAAACAGGGGCAAAATCCTCGTGTGCTTCTCTCCACCAATGCCATAGTCGATGACCAACAGGCGTAAATCCGCCGACACAAGTCTGATGCGCTACAGTAAAACCTACTTCTTCTAATAAATCAGGTAAATAAGTACCAATTTGAGCATCTCCCCCATTGGTCAAATAGAAATTATGCCAAGCTCTAGTATTGGCTAAAAAGCCATCATTGGGTGGAGAAGAAAGGGTATTTCCTAAAGTTAGGTATTCCATGGCAGCAAAGACACCGCCAGGATTTAATTTTTGATAAACAGCGCTTAGAATTTCTTTTAAATCTTCAATCAAAAAAGCTAAAACCCATCGACAAAATGCCCCATCAAATTGTTTATTTGCTTTACCTAAGTTTAAAAGGTCTGCGTGAAGTGGCGTTATGTTAGTCGTTTGTTGTTGTTTGATTTGATAGTTTAAATAATCTTGGTATAAAGCAGCTTTGTCCAATGCCGTAATTTGGGAACTGGGGCAATGTTTGGCGATTTCAAAAGTGGTGAAGCCTGGCCCACAGCCTAAGTCTAAAATTGATGCACAATTTGCTAAGTTGGCTTGCTGAATTAATTGTTGAGTTTCTGGCCGCCATGCCGTATGTTGTTTGTCTAAACGAGTTAATTCTTTTTGGTGAACGCCTAAGAAATAATCTTCCATTTTAGGTAAAAATTAAAAGGGACTAAAATTCGCAAGATAGGATTTTTTAGCCCTTTTATACTTCAACTAATAAAGTTTTTTCCGTAAACGCATCCAAGTAACTAAAAAGAAGGGTTGATTTATAAGGGAGATATTACTGTTGTTCGGATGTGATACAAGAACAATTAATTTTTCTGCCCTCGATTCAACTCCTTCGCATAAATCATCTCCCCCAACTCCCTAAAAAAAGGAAACCCAACCCCATCATACTCATAAACCCCATCATTATAAACCCCATTCCCATTAACATGAATAGTAGCAGCAACCATAAACTCCACTTTATTTTTTGTATCAACAACATAGGCCACATCTGTCAAATACCCATAAGCATCTCCAACCTTATTAAAAATTTTGATATGGTCAGGAATAGTAGGCGCATCCCCACCGTACATAAAAAACTTCACATAACCATCAGGTTTATCATATTTGGGATAATCACTTGCCTTGGGCGTCATAGACATATATTTATACAAAAATTGATAATCTGCTTCCGTCAAATCAAAGCGTTGGTGGGCAGGGACAGATTCAGGAAATAAAACCGTTTTTAAAATATCATGTAAATTTTGCAAGGAGATATAATTCTTAGCAGTAAAATTAAAAGGTGCATGGATAATCTTACCTTCATTATCTGCATAACCTTTGCCTTTAATTTCGTTTTGTAAACCTAAATCAGTTGGCGTTTCGCTGTAGACTTCTCCTTGATGATAAAGCACTTTGTCATTTTTATAAAAAGTCACTGGATTGGTATGTCTATTTGTTTCCGCAGTATAACCTGGGGCAGAAAGTCGATGAATCAAGCGCAAATCCGTAAACCCTTTATCGTGTAAACTTTTATTTAAAGTTTCTTGCCCTATAAATTCATAGAGGCGATTATAGGCATCATTATCGCTGACCAAAAATATTTTTTTGATG
The DNA here is from genome assembly GCA_045106885.1 of Saprospiraceae bacterium. Classification (GTDB taxonomy): domain Bacteria; phylum Bacteroidota; class Bacteroidia; order Chitinophagales; family Saprospiraceae; genus JAFMDF01. The sequence goes on along the minus strand of JBGCFJ010000438.1, from coordinate 704 downwards.
TAATGCGCAATAGATGGCAGTAGATTTTTAGCACTTGCATCCGTTGCCGCTGCTGTTTGTGGAGTCGTTCCTATGCCATTCCGCATCGGCGTGAATTTGTCTAATCCTTTAATGTTTAATTGATTCAATTTTTCTAAGGCGACAAAAGCAGTTGGCATTTTGACGGTACTTGCAGGATAGTAATAATTGGTGGAATCTAGATGGTAATAATGCGATTTAAAATGAGGTTGATTATTGCTATCTCGGTCAATTTGGGTATAAATAATTTGTACTTCGTAATGGTCGGGACGGTCAAATATATCACCAAAAGTGGCTTTGTTTTGCTGAATAATTTCTAATAAGAGATTTTGAGTGAATCCATTATTAAGGATTAAAAAATATAGGCAAAATAGGATAGTTGGTGATTTCATATTTTTATAATTTGGCGCAAAGCGAAAATGTAAAGTGAAGGAAAAACGCGAATCGTAGATGTTAGTCGTTTACCAATTTGCCCTTAAAAGAACATTGTATATAAATATATTTTCAGACAAATTTAAATTAACAATTTTATTTTAACAAATTAAGGGCGAGGCAATAAATAACCTACCAGAACTGACGAGGTTATTTTTTCTTTTAGCAAGGCAAAATTATTCAGCATAGCCGTTGCTACGTTGAATAATTTTAACGCAGCTAAAAGTAAAAAGAATCCGCCAGGCTGGTAGGTT
>JBGCFJ010000437.1:0-3332 GCA_045106885.1 Saprospiraceae bacterium | reverse complement strand
TTCGAAGCTACGCTCCTTAATTTTTTACTAAAAGAGCAGCGCTCTGACCCCGTCTGTAGGAGTAATTAACCCAAAATTCCTTTAAGGAGCGTAGCTTCGGCACCACAAAAAATAAATTGAAATCTTTTTGCGGTCAATATTTTGAAAACTTCGTAAGTCTGTTCATTGAGAATCAATGGATAATTTACAGTTGAACTAGCCAAATAAATTTGGCTGTTACGTATGACATGCTACCCGACAGTATTAACTGGACTAACTACTTAGATAGTCCGCAAAAAAAAATAATTATCCGTTGCCAGTCATCCGTTGCCTACAACTTCTTGATTGATAGCGGATGTATTGACAATGGATTTGACGAGCTAGATGATATTTTAATTTTTTTTAATATCAATCTTTTGCCTGCTGTTTTAGCTGAGCCAAAAGTTATTCTGAAAAGCTTAAAACAACCAAAAGGGCTGCAAATAGGCCCTAAAGGCAATCTATTAGTTGTCGAAACGGGTGCAAATCAAGTACTATCGGTGAATTTAAGCAATGGTGAAAAGAGCGTATTGGTAGCAGATGTACCACTTGGAATGGTTGGTATGTCTAAATTGCCGCCAACTTGGAAGCTTTCTGATGTTGATTATGATACAGAAGGGAATTTATATGTACCATCAGATGTCGAAAATACAGTTTATAAATTTGACAACGTTTTTTGATTAAATTTCTGGGAGGTAAAAAATAAGCCTGTATCAAACCAGATACAGGCTTATTTTAGATTGGATGAATGCTAACTACTAACTAATTTACTGCCCCTAATGCTTAACCCATTTTAACGTCTTTTCTGTATCATTCACCATAAATCGACAAATATAAGTACCCGCAGCCAAGCTACTCGTATTCACTTGATACCGATGTTGCCCAGCTTGCTGCGTAGCTTGGAATAAATTACTTACCAATTTTCCATCCAAACTATACAAAGTTGCTCGAACTTCACTTTTTTGTGGTAAACTATATTCTAGAATTGTAGAAACAGTAAATGGATTTGGGAAATTTTTCAAAGCCACAGATTCATGCAATTCTTTAACAGCAGTTATTTCAGATTTTAATGCTAAATTATCAATCATCCAACCCCAGCCTTCTACCAGTGGGTCAGAAACTAAGCGGAAACGCAAATAAATAATATCGCCCGCCTCAAAAAAGCCAGATAAACCAATCTGATGGGATTGAATCAAGTCCGAATTACCATCAAAACCAAGTTCATAAGCAGTCGTCCAGTCCTCTTCTCTACTAGAATCATAACCATCTAAAGTTATCCAAGTTTGCCCATTATCTTTAGTCGCTTCTACGGTAACAAAATCATAAAATTCAGGATTTTCAAAATCATCTGAATCACCAATTTCTACTAAAACCACTTCATCAAAAGTTAGCAAACTAGTTGCCGCTTCTACCATGATTGGTTTTTGGAAAACGGCAATAAATTCTTGATTATTCCCAGGGTAAGGATGCGGAGAATGCAAGGCTTGATTCTCAAAACCATCTGCTTGGTAAATATTAAAACCAAGTCGAGCAAAATCACTTTTGCCACTATCAAAATCATCGCTATAAGTCACGATTTCATCTTCGTCTACATCGTAAACTAGCGCATTACTTCTGCTAGTCAATGCTTCTCCGTCTTTATAAGCAGTCAATTGAACAATTGCAGATATGATGGTATCGGTTGTTAAATTAGTTTGAAATTCAAAAGGCTCACTGGTTCTTTCCGTATTCCCTGCTAAGACGGTTCTTTCAATTAAAATAGGTTCCTCATCAGATGGAAGGAAGATTTCCAAAATAGTAGAATCATAAGCTCCTCGAAGATTAGCGTCTCCCGCAATTTGCCCATTCAATCCACTACCTGTGATGTTGACTTGTGGCGCAATCAAGGCAGGTAAAGGTTCATAACCGGTTAATTGAGGTAAACTAACCGACCAAATACCTCGACCATGAGTAGCCAAAACCACTTCATCATTCACAATTTTCATTTCATAAATCATCACAGGAGGCAAACCATTATCCGCATAATTCCAACTCGCACCACCATCTAAGGATTCAAATAAGCCAACCTCTGTACCTACCCAAATTTGATTGGTATCAAAAGGCATGACTAGTAAAGAGAAAGTCGCTACATCAGGGAAACCATTATTACTTTCTGGTTGATTTGTGCCAAAACCAGAAAGGTCTGTCCATGTTGCTCCTAAGTCATCTGTCGCTAAAACCTTTGGACCATCTGCAATAGAAAAAAGTGCATAGCCTTTATTTTTATTAAGTGGATGCGTACCAATACCTGAAATAGAGCCTAAGGTTGCTTCTGTATATCCGTTGGTTGATTGAAAAGAATCTCCTCCGTCAGTAGAAACGACCATACCAACATTTTCATCAAAGACACCACCGTTCCAGACAATTCTTGGAGAAGCCTCCGATACGGCTACTGGATTGCCATTAAATTGCCAATCGTCAGGCATTTCAGCAGGTGTCCAGCTCAAACCAAAATCAGTAGACTTTAAAACGCCCAAATCGCTAATCCCAAATACTAAATCTGGGTCTTGTTTAGAAGCCTCGATTCTAGTAACAAAAGGGCCATTACCTGGCATATTCACACTATTCCAAGATAAGCCTCTATCATCACTTCGGAAAACATTATTAAATTGAGAAGATTCTAATAATAAATCAGGATTGCCATAATTCCAAGCCGCTTCAAAACCATCTCCACTTGGTGCAGGTGCCCATTCACTTCGGATGCCTGCATCAGTAGGAGATACCCAACTACCATTATCTTGGGTGCCACCAATATATCGGTCTTCCCCATTCATTTTATCTACCCCATAAAATTGAGAAGTATTATAGCCTAAAGTAGTTGGATAAGTTATGGAGTTATCCGCACCGAATCCTTCTTTAAAGGTGTCGCCTGTTTGGACAAAGGTCTGTCCACCATCTCTAGAAAAAGCAAGTCCTCCATCATTCGCATTGATGATGTAGAAATTTTCTCTTTCATCATCAACAGGAATTAAGATAATATTATGGTGATCAACGTGAACCCCTTTGGTAGAAACGTCTAAATCTGGATACTGTCCATAGCCATCTGCGATAGGGAAAAAGGTAGAACCTACACTAGTTTTAATCACTGTTCTAACCGAGATAGTCGCTTCGGGCAAAGCTTGAGTACCTAATTCAGCGCCTTCAAAAGTACCTGCAAACATGACATAATAGCCTTTGTTTAAAATTCCATTTAATTCACTGGAAGGTTGATTCGCATCATAATCTACATTATGAAAAACTAAAAATTCTTGTGAGTTTTCAATAGGCAGTCCTTC
>JBGCFJ010000436.1:0-5378 GCA_045106885.1 Saprospiraceae bacterium | reverse complement strand
AAAGTAGATATGTTTATGGATTTAGTTTTTAGCCAATTGTATGACGAGGAAGGACAAAAGAAAATCGTTAATGATTTAGCCGTATTTGATGAGAAATGTCAAGCAAAATTTGGTAATCGATTCACTGAATTAACTGCTCCTCAACGTAAAGAAATCTTACAAGTCGAAGAAGCTAACAACGCTAAATTTAATGGAGGTGTTTGGGGAACGGCTGTTGGGAAACAAATTCCTGTAGGCTTTTATCGGTCAATGAAATCATTGGCTTTATGGGGGTATTTTTCGTCCGAGGAAATTGGTCGAGAGGTATTGAATTATGACCCAGTTCCAGGAGATTATCAGGGCTGCGTACCACTTGCAGATATTGGGAATCAATGGAGTTAGAAGTAGGATAATAAAGTCTATTTATTACATCATGATTTGCAAGCCAATTTTTAATATGCTACCATTTTTCTCACATTGGATTTTTGATTTAACGGGTAAGTTTCACCCTTTATTGGTGCATTTTCCAATTGGTTTATTGATTGGTGCCTTTATCTTAGAAGGAGTTGCTCGTTTTCAAAAGCAAGAAAACAAGTATGTGGGCATGGTTTATTTAGGAACAGTTGCTGCCTTTATTGCTGCGATTATGGGGCAATTATTAGCACAATCTGGCGAATACCAAGGAGATTTGATTAACCAACACCAATACTTAGGTTGGGCAACAGTTGCGCTTTCTATGTTGACTACTTTGGCTTATTGGAATCGAGCAAATTTGCCAAAAAAAATACCATTTATAGCTTTGGGATGTACCTGTATTTGTTTAAGTTTTGCAGGTCATTTTGGGGCTACTATTACGCATGGAACGGATTATTTAAAAATAAATACTACGGAGTCTTCATCCCATCTAGGTAATGCCATCAATATTCAAAAATGGACAAATCAAGATAGTTTTTCTACTGCTGAATTGGCTAACTTAAACCTAGAAGTTCGGGCCATTTTTGCCCATCATTGTTATCAATGCCATAGTACCGCCAAAAGGAAAGGAGGCTTAGCTTTAGACCATGAAGCAGGCGTCTTTTCAGGAGGCGATTCTGGACAAATTTTAGTTAAAGGAACTGCTGCAAAAAGTGAAATTATTCGCCGATTAAAATTACCTCGTAGCCATGAAGAAGCCATGCCCCAAAAAGGAAAAGTATTACCTCCCAATGCTATTGACTTAATCAGCCTTTGGATTGATAAAGGTGCTTATTGGGCAGCCAAGGATTTAAAGGTTTTTCGAGAAGCACCGATAGCTTTATCTAAACCTAATATACCACCTGCTACTGACGAATTTGACCATCCAATTGACCGTTTTGTCAATCAATATTTTAAAGCTAATAATATTCAATGGAGGACGCCAATAGATGATTCCCGTTTTATTAGAAGGGCTTATTTAGATGCAATTGGGATATTACCAAAACCTGAAACAGTTAACCAATTTGTGCAAGATACTGTGCCTAATAAGCGAAGGGCATTAATTAAAAAACTATTAGCAGATAAAGAAAATTATACCCAGCACTGGTTAAGTTTTTGGAATGATTTATTGCGCAATGATTATTCTGGTCCAGGATTTATTACGAATGGTCGAAAGCAGATTACCAATTGGTTATATCAGTCCTTAATGGAAGGAAAACCTTATAACCAAATGGTGGAAGAATTAATTAATCCAACCCAAGAATCAGAAGGTTTTATTCAGGGCATTCAATGGCGTGGAGTGGTCAATGCGAGTCAACGAGTCGAATTACAGGCGGCTCAAAATATTTCCCAATCATTGTTAGGGCTAAATTTAAAATGTGCCTCTTGCCATAATAGTTTTGTAAACAACCTCACTTTAGACCAAGCCTATGGATTCGCTAATATTTTTGCAGATTCGACCTTAGAAATTTATCGTTGTGACAAACCAACGGGCAGATACACAGGGACTGCTTTTATTTATCCAGAATTAGGCGAAGTAATGGCAGATAGTTTGGTGGACAGATTACGGCAATTAGCAAAAATAATTAGTCAGCCAAAAAATGGTCGGCTGTACCGAACAGTGGTCAATCGCTTTTGGGATAAATTATTTGGCAGAGGCATTATAGCGCCTGTGGACGAAATGGATAAATTGCCTTGGAATCAAGATTTATTAGACTGGTTAGCGGCAGATTTTATTGATAATGGCTATTCTATACCTCATTTATTGGAAACGATAATGACTTCTAAAGTGTATCAATTGCCAGCCATTAATTATGATTCGCCTTATTATATAGCGAGTGAAAAATTTGTTTTTCAAGGGCCGACACCTCGTAGATTAACGGCGGAACAATTTGCAGATGCTTTAAGCCAAACGATTAATCCATTATACTATGGCGTGGCTTATTTACCCAATAATCCGCCTTTTCCCGCTCAATGGATTTGGTTTCAAGACCGACTATTAGACCGAAATAGTTTGCCTCAACCAGGTGAACGTTTTTTTAGAAAGTCTTTTAAATTGGATACTACCAAACCCATTCAATCGGCAACTGTAATCGTGACTGCCGACCATAGTTTTGAATGCTATTTTAATGAGCAAAAAATAGGGCAGGGGGCAGATTGGCGAGAAGTTCAACGTTATTCTATTCCAATAACGACTATCCATTCTGAAAATATTATTGCAGTAAAAGGCACTAATGATGGTACTTTGCCCAATCCAGCAGGATTATTATTTGCCTTGAGAATTACTTATACAGATGGTTCAGAACAATACGTTTATTCGGATAAATCATGGGCAACCACCAATATAAAACCTACAGATAATTGGACTAATTTGAACTTTGAAGCAACCGATTGGAAGAGCGTATCTAGAAAAAATGCCAATCATGCCCATTGGGGTAAGTTAGTTGATTTTGCCTATGAAAATAAATCCAATTCCTCTGATTTTGCTAGAGCATCCTTGGTTAAATTAGACCCTTTTATGAAAACATTGGGGCGTCCGACCAGAGAAAATGTGGCGACGACTAGGGAAGGAAACGCGACTTTATTACAAGCTATGATGCTCACAAATAATGACTTTTTGTACCAACATATTCAAGAAGGAGCTACTAAATTATTGGCAGCAACAGATAATGACTTAGAAGTTTTAGTCAATCATTTTTATCAAAATACATTAGGGCGAATTCCGAATCAAAAGGAACAAAGCACTATTTTAAAACTACTAGATTCCCAATCAAAACAAGAAGTTGTGGAGGATTTAATTTGGTCGGTTATTATTTTACCTGAATTTCAGTTTTTATGATTCTGAATAAGGAGTGTACGAAGTGTTTTGTCTAGAATCCCTTGTGATACTTAAAAAATAACTTGTGAACTTTGATGTATCGAGTCTCCAGACTCGATACGACTATCTGGTCGTCTCCAGACGACCGTAATCTACAAAAGTTAGCGATATTTCAGTCGTCAGGAGACGACCAGATAGTGATTCCGAGTCTGGAGACTCGAAATATCGACTACTATTAATTTTTCAAAGCTAATAAGTTGTTTTTTAACGTAACTCGTGATTTTCTTGTTGGAATTACCCTTGGAGAATAAAAAATTCAACTTTATTTAAAAGGTCTTACTGAAAAAAGGTGTCGGACACTTTGATTTAATAAAATACAGATATTTTAATTATTAAAATCGAATCATTTATATATGATAAGTGTCCGACACCTGTTCCAAAATCGACCTTTTTTCAGTAGAACCTTAAAATAATAAAAAATGGATAGTAAAAATGAACTAAACCGCCGCCAATTCCTCCAAAAAATGCAGCAAGCTAGTATTGCGGCAATGGGCGCATCGGTCTCAACTATTCCATTTTTAACCGCTTGTGCGAATCAACAAACTAGAAAATTTACGGCAGATGCCGTTATTCTACTTTGGATGGCAGGCGGAATGTGTCATACCGAAACCTTTGACCCAAAGCAATATACGCCTTTTGAAAAAGGCATGGAAAGCAAAAAGGTGATTAGTACTTTCAAATCAATTCCAACTGCTTTAGATGGTGTTTCTTTTTCCGAAGGATTAGAAAATATTGCTGGAATAATGGATAAAGGCACTTTGATTCGTTCTTATCGAGCAGCAGATTTAGGGCATATTTTGCATACCCGACACCAGTATCATTGGCATACTTGCTACGAACCGCCACAATCTGTGCAACCACCACATATTGGTGCATGGATTGCTAAAGAATTAGGGCCAAAAAATCCAGTTATTCCGCCCTTTATTGATATTGGTCAACGATTTACAGTTGGAGAGGCGGAAGAATTGAAGGCCTTTCATTCCGCAGGTTTTTTAGGGAGCGAATTTGGACCATTTATTATACCTGAACCCGATAGAGGATTGGCAAGTGTTTCGCCGCCAAAAGGAATGAATTTAAAACGGTTTGAAAGCAGAAATAAATTATATCAAGAATTAGTCAAAAATAGCCCTTTTGAAAACCAGGGTAGCAATTACCAAAAAGAATCTTTAATGCGGTCGATGGAAAAAGCTTATGAATTGCTAAAGTCACCCGCCGCCCAAGCTTTTGATTTAAGCAAAGAACCCCAAGCAATTTATGATAAATACAATACTGGAAGATTTGGGTTAGGTTGTTTACAAGCACGAAGATTAGTAGAAAATGGCGCTAGATTTATTAGTGTAACAACCGAATATGTACCCTTTTTTGGATGGGATACGCATGAAAATGGACATACCAGATTAAGAGGTATGAAAACTCAAATCGACCAGCCGATTGCTCAATTAATTAAAGATTTGGAAGAGCGAGGTTTATTGGATAGCACCTTGGTTATATTAGCCAGTGAATTTAGTCGGGATATGTTGGTAGAAGGGCGGCCTGGGCAAACAGTCAAAGACCAAGTTCGAGTTCCAGATAATATTGACAATATAAAACAGTACGGAATGCACCGACATTTCACAGATGGTTGTTCCTTATTAATGTGGGGTGGTGGTATTAAAAAAGGCTATGTTCACGGCGAAACGGCTGATGAACGCCCTTTTAAAGCAATAACAGCACCTGTGGTGATTGACGAAATCCATCAAAGTATTTATCATGCCTTGGGTATCCCGCCCGAGACGAATTATGAAATTGAAAAGCGCCCTTTTTATACGACGCCTGATGGGGAAGGGAAGGTTATAAAAGCGCTTTTTGAGAAATTTATTTAAGCGTTGATTGGCTATTCCAAGTTAGTCTTGAGACTGTTCAGATAACTGTGTTTAGACATATTGACCGAAAAAAGATTGCTATAACGTGCCGAAGCTACGCTCCTTAAAGGAAAAATGGACATTCAGCAATTCCTACATACAGTTTCGAAGCTACGCTCCTTGATTTTTTACTAAAAGAGCAGCGCTCTGACCCCGTCTGTAGGAGT
>JBGCFJ010000435.1:0-4472 GCA_045106885.1 Saprospiraceae bacterium | reverse complement strand
GGGTCGGAAAATATAGATTTTCCGTTGTCTGTCCTAAACTTGAGTATCCAACTTTAGACGAGTAGCCTTTAGGCAAAATTTCAGTAGTGAAAATCAAGGCTTTACTGCCACTGCTGACTGTCTACCAATTAAGCAACTTCCTTGCCGCCATCTAATATATCCTGCCACTTTTGCAGTTGCTCCCATTTTCCTTCGGCTGCTAATTGCGCTTGGTCACTCCAAGTAGCTGGGTCGTGAGAAGCAAATCTACCACCAGCTTCCGCTAGAATTTCTTTTACTCTTGCTTTGTCGGTTCCCGCTAATTGACCGTAATTGGAAATACCTGCTGCATTTAATACTTCAGCGATTTTTGGTCCAATACCTTCAATTTTAGTTAAATCTTGTGGTTCTTTGGATTTTTCAGCTTCCATCTTACGCAATTCTTTCTTCAAAATCTTACCTGTAGCACTCATTGGTAAAGCGTCGATAATTTCAACTTGACGAGGATATTTATAAGCGGCTAAATTTCCTTTAGTATAGGCAATTAACTCAGTTGGAGTCGCAGAAGCGCCATCGGCTAAAACTACATAAGCCTTAATTTCTTCCCCCATTTTTGGGTCAGGAATACCTGTAACGGCTACTAAAGAAACCGCTTCGTGTTTAATCATCACTTCTTCTACTTCTCTTGGATATACATTTAAACCTCCTCTAATAATCATATCTTTAGTACGGTCAACGATATAATACCGTCCTTTATCATCTTTCACCGCAACGTCACCAGAATGTAACCAACCATCAGTAATGGTCTTAGCATTTGCTTCTGGGCGCTTATAATAGCCTTTCATCACATTATGTCCTCTATACCATAATTCCCCTTTTTCGCCAGTTGGTACTTCCTTTCCATCGTCATCTACTAGCTTTACTTCAACACCCCAAACTGGACGACCTATACTACCTGGCACGCGCTCTTCTCCCATGTGATTAAACGTGACAATAGGAGAACCTTCAGACATACCGTATCCTTCTAGTATGTCTACTTTAAATCTATTTTCAAAATCATGTAATACTTGAACGGGTAAAGAAGCGCCACCTGCCATACAAACCCTAAGATTCTTAGAAATCTTATCGTAATCGAACTTATCTTCTTTATAATTTACTAAGCCCCAATACATAGTCGGTACACCAGCAAAAACGCTAATGTCATGCTTTTGCATTAATCCAAATACTGCTTCTGCATCAAATCGAGGTAATAATACAGAAGATGCTCCTCTATAAATACCAGCATTCATACAACAAGTCATCGCAAAAATATGGAAGAGTGGTAAGACAATTAATACATTATCAGCCGATGTTACTTTTCCTAAGTCAGAGGACCCAATTGTATTTAACAATAAGTTAGAATGCGATAATTCTGCACCTTTTGGTCTTCCTGTTGTTCCAGAAGTGTAAATAATAACCGCTGTATCATTTGGGTCTGTCTGAGCAGATTCTGTTACAGGAGATTGACCTGCCATCAAAGAACCCAGTGTTTCTGTTCCTTCAATAGAAGAAGGCATTTCTGGGGTTGGCATAATCATGAAAAAATGCTCACAATCAGTTGCTTCTTGGAATCCAGCATGGCCCATTGCGCCCATCGGTAAATCCGCATTTCCTACAAAACAGAAATAAGCTTTCGCATCACTATCCGACAAGTGATAAGCAATTTCATCTTTTTTTAATAAAACACTTAAAGGAACAACGGTAGCGCCTGCCTTCAAAATACCAAAATAAATGATAGGGAAATATGGTAAATTAAAAGAACTCAAGGCGACTTTGTCACCTGGTTGAATACCTTTTGCACGAAGTCCATTGGCTACCTGATTTGCTGCGCCGTTAATTTGCGCAAAATTCAAACTGGTATCCATAAAAGTGAATGCCGTTTTTGTAGGATATTGCCTTGCACTATTCTCTAGAATACAGGAAAGATTTAACATAGATTGAGTTGAAATTTAAAGAGTTATTATGTTTTTAGACAGTCAGCTTGAAAATTGATAATCACGTGTCGGACACCTCCAAAGGTGCCCGACACGTTCGACTAACCATTTATCAGTTTTTTAGCTGACGCTCTATTAGCACATCAACTAAAAAAATCCGTGTTATGTATTCATCTGTATTTACTTATAATACGGATGAATAATAATTGGAATAATTTAAAACATTAAATTAAGAGTTATTTTTAATGTTAATTTTTAGCCTGACTATCTATTCTTACTTGATAGTTTCGTTTTTAGTTGGTTACCTAATATTTAAGTACGAAGTAACTTTAAAAAAGTCCGTAATATATTGCGGATATTTTAAAAAAGTCCAAATATAATATCTTTGGTGGTAAAAATCGAAATTTAAACTTAATTTAGCCTTTATGAATTGCCAAAAAGCTTTAATTTTTTTGCTGGTTTTATGCGTATTTTTTGCTTGTCAAGAAGCATCTCCCCAATTGCCCGCTAATAAACTAAAGACAGACCAAGATTATTTTCCTTCTGAAATCAAATGGGGATACATTAATCAAAATGGTCAAGCGATTATTAAACCTCAATTTGATGACAATCGAAATTTTCATGAAGGCCTAGCCGCAGTCAGAAAAGGGAAGAAATGGGGATACATTAATCGACTTGGTGAAGAAGCAATTCCTTTGACTTTTAAAGCTGCATGGGCTTTTGATGCTGGCAAAGCAAGAGTTCAAACCTTTGATAATAAAATGGGCTTTATTGATAAGGAGGGAAATTGGTTGATTAAAGCATCTTTTGATGCCCTATCTGATTTTTCGGAGGAAGTAGCTGTTTATCGCAAAGGCATTAATTATGGTTTTATTGACAAACAAGGAAATGAAATCATACCCGCTACTTATCAAAAAGCTTATGGGTTTAAAAATGGGTTAGCAAAGGTTAAAAAAGGGAATAAATATGGATTAATTAATAAAAATGGAACTGTTGTTATACCTATTAAATACAGAAGAGTAGGGGATTTAGCGGAAGGATTAGTTCGAGCTAAAGAACGAAAGCATTTTGTTTATTTAAATGAGCAAGGAGCAAGGATGTTGTCAGGAGAATATGAAAATTGTACAGATTTTGTCAATGGATTCGCTGCGACAAAAGTGAATCAAAAATATGGTTTAATTAACCAGAAAGGAACTTTTGTTGTTCAACCTAGTTATAATCAATTATTTTCCGCAGGTGAAAATTTTTGGATTACCGAAAAAGCGGGCAAATTTAGTCTTATCAATGTGGAAGGTCAACAAATAACAAAAAGAACCTATGACCAAATAGACACCTTTTCTGAAGGCATTGCAGGGTATAGAATTGGTTATTTGTACGGTTTTTTAGATAAAGAAGGGAACGAATTAACACCTGCGCAATTTGGATTAATCTGGAATTTTCGAGAAGGGATGTCTAGGGCAGCTTTTCGAGAAGGGATTGGATTTATTAATACGCAAGGGGAACTGGCTATTTCCCCAGATTATGTAGATGTTAGAGATTTTTCTGAGGGACTAGCTAGAGTACAGCTAAAAGGTTGGTTTTAGGTAACATAGCACTGTGAGCTGTGAAAAAACAAAATATGCTAAAAAATACTGCATTAATTTTGCAAAATTTACAAATAGATTATTGTCCTGGTGGAGCAGTAGAAACACCTAAAGGCGATTTAATAATAGCAAGGGTCAATGAGTTAATGGCTAAATTTGACCATATAATTGCAGCCATAGATTGGCATCCAGCAAATCATATTAGTTTTGCAGGCAATCACCTTTGGCGAAAGATTGGACAAACAATGAGTATTGATGGATTGGACCAGAAATTAATGCCTTTTCATTGTGTAAAAGACTCTTTTGGGGCTCATTTTTATCCTGCTTTGCAAAAGGAAAAAATTACCCATATCATTCAGCAAGGTACTGAGGCAAATATTGATAATTATAGTGCTTTTTATGATGCGGATAAACGAAGGAACACAGGCTTAGAAGACTATTTGAATTCATCAGATATCAAACAATTTTTTATAGCTGGATTAGGAATAGAAGAAGGAATAAAAAATACGGTATTAGATGCTTTAGCTTTAGAATATAAGGTAGTAGTCATAAAAGATGTTTGTAATGGTTGGGAAGAGGAAGCCATAAAAAAAGCATGGAAAGAAATGGAAAAAGCAGGAGCGATTTTAGTAAACTTAGATCGTGTGATGTCAATTGATACTTAAAATTGTTTTTTGATAAATTAAAATATCTATCATCAAAGAAAATAGCAGGTTGACTAAAAGGCAAGCATCCTGTAAATCCTAATAAAATCTTGTTATCCTGTAAAATAAAATGCGACTATGCAAGGAGGGGCTGCATAGTCGCTCCTTCTTCACTTTTAACCTAAACACATGATTGTCTTTAACGGGTTACTGCAAATAAAAAGAAATCAAGTTCTTCAAATTGGTGAAGAAAAAGAACTCTATAGAAAATACCCTCAATAAATTGTGAAATA
>JBGCFJ010000434.1:0-3282 GCA_045106885.1 Saprospiraceae bacterium | reverse complement strand
CTGCTCCAATTCCGAAGAATCGGAGCAGTCCACACACTATGAGAACACCCGTTAAATTTTTATATAAACTTGTAAGCTTCCTTACAAAATTAATGTCAATGTTAAAAAAGGTTAGGGATAATTTGCCCTCCCATCCGCTTTGCGGTTCACTCGCTTGAAAGTCCACTGGACTTTCACCCTTCGGGTTCGCTCGGTCATCTTGTAGAAAGAAAGATAACGGCGGCAGGGGATAATTTGCCACCGTTTTCTCAAGTATGTCCTTTTAACCTTTTTCAAAAAATCAGTTCTTGGGATGACAACCGTTTGAATATACTTAATCGGTTTAAAAGAACCTGGGAAAAGTTCTTTGTTGTAAAATATACTGTAATCGGTTTAAATCGGTTTTTGACTGATGTTTAGAATTCTTTAATTCTAATGAAAATTTGCGAAAATTCGCTTTGTAACTAAATACATCTATAAGACGCTCGAAATTCCAAAATGTATATTTTTCAAAGGTTATTGTTTTTAACTTGTGTTAAAGTTTTATATTTAAAACATTGATTTACAAGGTAAAAAGAATGTTAAAATGCGTGATGTTAAAAAGTGTTAAGAGGAATAAAAAAGTTAAAAGCGTTAAAAAGAGGAGATTTTTACGAATTTTTAGTAGAAAATTGACCAAGATTAATAGAATATAAAAGCAGCTACTTTAAGAAATGGATTACCTTTAGTATTATTAAAAGAAATCAAAATTGAGGCATGGAAAAAACTAAGATGAATACGGCGAAACCTAATTGGTTATTAAATTTAGGGTAGTGTATTAAAATGGTTGATAAGTGCAAGCTGATGGTGGGTGATACTTTGAAAGTATCACCATCAACCATTTTGATACACCACTAAATTTAGAATAAGAAAGTTGACAAGCCGAATTAATTATTTCAGGTTTAGCGATTTATGGTTCTTTACATTTACCCGATTTAGTAGACCGTTTTGGACAATGATTGTTCCTTTCTGATTTGGTGGAGAATGAAATAATTTAGAGGATGTAACAAAAGTGTCATTTTTTAGTTATTATTAGTAACCTTTATGATTCTCTCTTTATAATGAGGTCGTTTCTCTCTACATAGTACAAGACTCGGCCTCAATTTACTTATCAAAAGTAAATAAAAAGGACTATAATTCATTTTATAGTCCTTTTTTTGTATAAATAGAAATAAATTTTACTATATTTGCACTGAAACTAAGTAGAGAGAGTTTCTTTCAGCCCTATTTTTTGTTCTCAACAAATAATAGGGCTTCTTTATTTTTAGGAAATACCTTTGAATCATGGATTATAAAGGAGGAGAGATAACTTCGTCAAATAACAAATGAAGGAAGATGAATATTAGGTAATATTAATTTGATGAATTAGGAAGCGTACTTAGGAAGGTAGTTTATACATTATAGGTAGTAAAAAAAGCGGGCACCGAATTCCCTTCGTCCGGTACCCACAATCCTACGAGAAAGTAGTGTTTCTGTATATATAAACGTAAGAAAGTGTAAAATGGTCGCAAAAAGTTACGGATTACTGTCGAAATGCTAAATATTAATCATATTAAAGTTAGATTTATACATATTATTTTATGGGCATTTCTTTACGTTCTGAACGCCTGTTATATGCCAAGGGGCACATTTTTAATCAGTGAGAATTTAATAGAGTATGCCCCAAAAAGTAAAGCGAAAATTAGCTTACCTACTGAATTTCAAGCCTATAATTATTTTAAAATAATTCATGTTAAAAATAAGGATATTTATGTAGGAGAGAAAATAAATGATTCGACCATTGTCTTTTACCTAATAAATTAGTCAAAAGGGTAGGGGAGAAGCCAATTTGAGTAGAGGCAGCAATTATTCCTTTTTCTGAAAAAAAATAAAAGCTTCCCATTAAAATTTACCTAAAACAAAGTCTAAAGCCCGTTCTTCTGCATAATAAACCCCATTTTTTCCAAATTGTGGAAACCCAACATGTCCACCTTTCTCAGGCACTTCTAAATAAATATTAGGATTGGATTCAGCTACAGCAAAGGGATACGAGGTTTCACTTAGAAAAGAATCATTTTTGGCGCTTAAAATATAAGTGGGAATCGCTGTGTTTTGTAAAAAAGGTAGGCTACTAGCTTTGGTATAATAATCTAAAGCACTCGTGAAACCATTAACTTTTGCCGTAACGGCATCATCAAAACCATAAAAAGTAGTATATTTTTTAATCTTTTTTAAATCAAAAGTACCTGGATATTGTGCTTCTTTTAATTCCACCTTTTCATAGAGTTTTTTTAGAAATCGGCGCACATAAACCAGTTTATTAAATTTACCTTCATCCAATTTAGTTGCGGACTTGACCAAATCTACGGGGGTAGAAACAGCAATGGCTTTCTTTAATAAAGGATTAATTTTTGTCCCCTTTCGACCCACATAATTTAACGTTATACTACCACCTAAACTGAAACCAATCAAAACAACTTCCCGATAATCATAATTTGTTCCGATATAATCTAGTGCAAAACTAACATCCCGAATATCTCCACTGTGATACATCTGTAAACTGCGATTGATTTCTCCACTACAACCCCTAAAATTCATACCGACTCCATCATAACCATTTTGGTTAAATAGTTTTATCATACCTTGTACATAAGGCCGCCCAGCATCTCCTTCTAAACCGTGTAAGACTAGAACTAATTTTTTATACCCTTTTTTAGACCAATCTAAATCTAGAAAATCCTTGTCTGGAGTAGAAATACGCTCTCTAACTGTTTCCACGCCCTGAATTTTTCTGAAAACAGAAGGGTAAATACTTGACCAATGTCCATTTTGAAATAAAAAAGGCGCTTTGTATTTTGACTGAATAATTGGCATAGAAAAAAGATAATTAGTTGTATTTAGCAAAGGGCTTAACGCATGGGGCAGAGGTGTGTAAAGCAATAAAAGATTAGACTTGTTACCCTTTAAATTATAACTATCTGAAAATATATTTTTCCACTATTTTCCTCTAAAAATTTCTTCAATAGAAAGACTATTCAATAAATTTTTAAAGAAAACTATTGAAAAAATCTAAATTTCATAAAGTCATTTTCAAAGGGTAATAAGTCTATTGAAAAAGATTAAGCTTTTACTGCAAAAAAGTGTCCGACCACCTGTTCCAAAATCGACCTTTTTTCAGTAGAACCAGATTAAGGTTTATAGCTAGCATTTTTTCAACTATAAATAGGCCTTCCCTTTG
The DNA here is from genome assembly GCA_045106885.1 of Saprospiraceae bacterium. GTDB lineage: Bacteria > Bacteroidota > Bacteroidia > Chitinophagales > Saprospiraceae > JAFMDF01. Next base: position 47 of record JBGCFJ010000434.1, on the reverse strand, counting down.
CCCCAAGGGTGATTGGTTCTATTAATTTCCGAATCATGCTGGTGAGG
>JBGCFJ010000433.1:0-2316 GCA_045106885.1 Saprospiraceae bacterium | reverse complement strand
CGATTTTGTTCCGCCCGTAACCACCAAATTTATTTGGTAGGTTCATAAATTGCTGACAGTCAATATTTTGAATCAGCCAAATAAATTTGGCGATTACGTTAGACACGCAAAGCACAAGTTTACGGACAGACTCTAATTATTGTATCCGTTTTTGCTTGACTTCTTTCTAAATCTTTCAATTTTACCATTTGTATCTTTAATATTCCTAAAACTTATTTCAACTCCAAAATCAAAGCCTCCATTTCTGGCAAAATTACTCCTTTAGTCATATCATAACTTTGTCCGCTAATGGCATCTTTTCCACTCGTAACACCAACTAACATTTCCCCAAATCGGTCTAATGCTAAAGTATAAGGTGCTTTATTTTTATTCATAATCACCATAATTTTCTGGGTATCATCGTATCTAAAATAGACATAAACCCCATCTTTAGGAATAAAATGCGTTAATTTTCCATAGTGAATCGCAGAAGCCGTTTTTCGCCAATTTAAGAGCTTTTTCATCCATTGCTGAGCTTCTTTTGATTGGTCACTTAGTCCTTCGCCTGTGAAGCCATTGGTTTTGTCACCTGCCCAACCACCAGGAAAATCACTTCTAATAATGCCGTGGTCGCCATCGCTACTCATTAAAATTTCTGTACCATAATAGTATTGAGGCACCCCTCTAGTGGTGGCAAAATAAGTATTAGCTAATTTAAACTTCTCATAATCTTCTCCTACTTGGCTGTAAATCCGAGTCATATCGTGATTATCGGGAAAAACGACTAAATCTTCAGGGGCAGGATACATAAAATCTTTAGCTAAAGTTTCATATAATTTAGTCCAACCACTCCCCCAACTTTCTGGTTCGTTGATGGCTTTCACAGTCGCTTCCTGAATTGGAAAATCCATCAAACTTGGTAATTCTGAAGTATAACCATTGGGATTAGTTTTCCCTCTTTGCCAATAAGACACAATCGCAGGGTCATTAAACCACTCCTCGCCTACTACATTAAAATTAGGATATTCTGCCATTACCCTTTCTGTCCATTCGGTCATATAATCCATATCTGGATAAGGATAAGTATCCATCCGAATCCCTGCTAAGCCTAGATATTCTATCCACCAAATACTATTTTGAATCAAATAATTACCCATTAATGGATTTAGCTGATTCATATCAGGCATCGTTTCCACAAACCAACCATCTCTAAATATTTTTTTGTCTAATTTGGATGCATAAGGGTCTTGTAAAAGGGTTTTCTTGTGATTGGTCCCTGTGTAGTTGGGCCATTGATTAATCCAATCATCCATAGGTAAATCGTCCATCCACCAATGAAAAGAACCACAATGATTGACAATCATATCCATAATCAATTTAATGCCTTTGGATTTCGCTTCTTTACTTAACTGCCGATACGCTTCATTGGTACCAAAACGAGGGTCTACTTTGTAAAAATCAGTCGTAGAATAACCATGATAAGAATATACTTCCATATCATTTTCTAGTAATGGATTTAACCAAATAGCGGTAAAGCCCATGTCCGCCAAATAATCTAGACTTTTGCGAATTCCTTCTATATCCCCACCATGTCTACCCCCTTTATTACTTCGGTCCATTTTTTCTCGCATCCCTGCCACATTATCATTAGTGGGGTCGCCATTGGCAAATCGGTCAGGTGTTATCAAATACATCACATCCTCATTATTAAATCCTTCCATTGCTGCCCCTTCTTGCGCTCTTGGAAAAAGGGTATAAGTATGCGTGGCTACTACTTCATCGTGATGCTTGAAGGTAATCGGAAATTTGCCTGCTTGTGCCGATTCGTCAATAACTAAATCTAAGAATAGATAATTGGCATTTTTGACTTTTCTTACTTGTACTAAATCGACCCCTGCGTAATCAATAGAAGGATTCAAATCCCCAATCTTATCTCCATAAACCAATAGTTGTAAATTGGGATTTTTCATATCTACCCACCAATTAGGTGGTTCGACTCTTTCTATTTTGCTTTGCGCAAAAAGGCATTGAGTCCCTAAACATAACAGGAACAAGATTGCTTTGGACAATTTCATTTTTAAATGTTTTTTAGTTTCAGACATAAATACTCAATGAGTAGATGAGGAAATGAATAAATGGAGCGCACCCAACTTGATATTTTGGTTAAAATTGATGGAATTCGATTACATTTATTCAACTTCTCCCAAAATATTTCGGACTTTAAGTGACGACGCAGGAATAAATTGAGCCATATTACTTGTTCTTATTTCCTTCTAAGAACCCTTAAAAAAGCCTTATGTAGCTTGGCTATATGCGGTTTTTTAAGCGCCCTTAGAA
>JBGCFJ010000432.1:0-10508 GCA_045106885.1 Saprospiraceae bacterium | reverse complement strand
GAATTTTATAATTACACTATCGTCAGAAGATGGCGAGTAACGGATGCCTGTGGGAATGCTGCTGAATTTACGCAAAGTATCACTATTCTAGATACCATCGCACCTACTATTATTTGTCCAGAAGATGTAGTGATGGAAAGTGATACTAGCCTTTGTGGACGAAATGTGCTACTTCCAAAGCCTTTTTATTTTGATGATTGTACTGGCACAACAGGGAACGATTCTTTAAATTTAACGCAGAGTTTTACGAATGCGGCTATCGGTGATATTAATGAAGTGCCTGTTGATAGTTTAGTGTTTAATTTTAATATCGGTGGTGTTGCTCCCAATAAAACGATTACTAGTGATGTAATAGTGACCATTAATTTGAATGGGGTAGATGGAGAAGGGGCTAATGAAATTTTTAGCATTATTGGGGAAGATGGAAACGTATTCGCAGACACCAATCCTGCTAGTAGCCAATGTGGTAATAGTATAACGACTATAATGATTTCGGCGACTCTTGCCAATGACTATGCAAAAGATAGTGTGATTACTTTATTACTTGCTCCTAATGGAACAGGAACGGAAGCTATTAATAATATTTGTACGGATGGAAATGCCAATGTAATTCTGGAATACGACTTTGAAATGCCAGCTAATTCTATTGTCCTAACCTATAAGGTTGATGAAGGAGCGATGATTAATTTAGATACTGTACCAACAGCTAATCTTGAAGTTGGCAATCATCTATTGACTTATTATGCGACAGATTGCTCAGGAAATCAGGATAGTTGTACATTCCAAATAACAATAGAGGATAAAATTGCACCTACTTTTGATTGTCCAGAAAATATTATTACCTATACAGATTCTAGTAATTGTGAAGCTGCTATAATTTTACCTTTTCCAACTAATTTTGCGGATAACTGCAGTGAATTTGATAATTTTGATAGAACCATAGCAAACTTTATCTCTTTTAGAATGGATGCTAATGCGGGACAAGTCCCAAATGATTTAGCAGATACTTTTGATATAGCTATGCCCAATGCTATTGGAGATGGATTAATCACTGTTTCCTTTTTAGGAGATAATAGAGATACTGGAGAGTTCTTTAATATTTATGGAGAGAATGGGACTTTAATAGGAACAACTATTTTAGGAGATAGTCTTAGTGAATGTTCTACGAATATTACGACTACTTTTATGGTTAACCAAGATACCATAAATGCATGGGCAGCAGATGGTCATATTATTATTACGGCTAGACCGAACTTGGATGCTGCTAATTTTACAGATTTTATCAATCCTTGCCAGACTAATTTGACAAGTGATTTTACGGATGAAACTAGTGTACTATCTATCAATTTAAACTTTCCTACAGTCCTTATTAATTATACCATTGCAGATACGAATGAGGTATCAATTCATACTGGAATGTTACTTGCACCGACGATGCCTGTTAGTCAAAATTTCCCTCTTGGCGTTAGTCGGGTAACTTATGGCATAGCAGACGCTGCTGGAAATACAGCAACCTGCTTATATACTGTTGAAGTAAAAGATTCAATAGCGCCAATTATTGTTTGTCGAGATGATTTTAAGGTGCAGACCAATCCCGCTGGTGATGCAACGAATTTAGCTGTAATGATAGATAGTCTAGTGCTAACTATGAGTGATAATTGCGAAATAGATAGTCTTATTATTACCCCTACTCAGGTTTCTTGTACGGATACGGGGCAGGTCACGGTTGTCATAACTGCAATGGATATAGCGGGTAATACCACTACTTGTCAATCGACTGTAGAAATTATCCCAGAAACGATAGTACCCACTTTTTCCGTTGGTGTTTGTGATGATGATGCTTTATTTTTATTTGCTGACACCACTTTTCAAACGCTTATTTCTACAGATGCGACTTTTGATTATAATTGGATAGGTCCTAATAATTTTACTTCTACAGATGCTAATCCAATTATCCCTGGTGTAGGTATAGATAATTCAGGGACGTATACTTTAACAATGACTGGAGCGTCAGGCTGTTCAGCGACTGGGGCACTCTTTGTTAATATTAGCAATGTTGATGCACCTATTATTAATACAGAAAACAATACTGTTTGTCAAGTTGATGGAATTACTTTGACGACTAGTGCAGCTAATTGTACAGATTTGGAATATCAATGGTATGAAATTGTTACCCGAGATACCATTCAAGGTGATACTATTATGTTAGTCGGTACGTCTACTATTCCTTCTTTTAGGATAGAGAACCCGACAGCAGGAAGACATGCCTATTACCTAATTGTTCAATGTGTAGATTGTTCTTCTTTAGGTTCTGAAGTCATTTCTATTACTGTTTTTGATGTGCCAGCCGCAGTAACTAGTGAATCGGTTGTGAATATTTGCGAAGGAGAAACCATTACGCTTGCTTCTCCTTTAACGGACCAATCTTGCACTTATAGTTGGATAGGCCCAGGTTTTACTGCTGATTTACCTATACCCGAACCTATTTTGAACGCAACTAAAGCAAACGAAGGTGTTTATACTTTAGTAGTGAGTAAAAATGGTTGTACTTCGGAAGAAGCCTTTACAGTAGTTAGTATTACTGATAAGCCTACTAAACCGAATATTATCAATGAATCAGGAAGTGTTATCTGTGAAGGTGGTTCTTTACTGCTAAAAACAGATATTTTAAATGCTAATACTTATACTTGGACGAATAATAATTCCTTCGCTACGTTTACAACGACTGTGCCTGAATTGAGTATAGATACGGCTAAAGCTACAGATGCTGGAAGCTGGACGGTTATTGTGGAAGCGATGAATTGTTCGTCCGAACCATCAGTTGCTATTGATGTTCAGATAGAAAATAAACCAAATGGTACGCCTTTCTTCGCAGGTGCAGCTTGTGAAGGTAGTATTTTTCAATTAAATGTAAATCCGATTATTGCAGGTGCAGGTTATGAATGGACTGCACCAGATAGTACTATTTATTTTGGCACAAATCCAGAAGTTCCAGTAGCATCAGAATATGCTTTAAATATTACTTCAGTAAATGGTTGTATAACAACTAAGCGACTGCCAATAGATGTAAAGACTACACCAGTAGTTACTACGTTATTTGATTCAGGAGATGCCGACCCTTGTATTATTCCTGATGATACAAGTATTCGGCTAATTGCTGATGTTTTTCCTTCAAATGATGGTACTTACACTTATACTTGGATTACGCCAAACGGTACAGAAATGCCCCCTATTCCTGATAGTATATTGACGATTCCAAACGCAGTAGCCTCTGAGGTGAATGGTAGCTATGCTTTAATTGTAAAAACAGGAGATGGCTGTCAATCAAACCAAGCTATTAATGTGGTAGAAGTAACGGATATTCCTGTACCTAACCCAGTTATTACCGCTAATGAGACAACACTTTGTGAAGGGCAAACACTAATGTTGACTGCAACAGAATACCCGACTATTTCCGCAGAATATAGGTGGCAAATTACTTCTATTATGGATACGGTTACTCGGTCGCCTGTATTAATTTTAGAGCATGTTACCACTGCTTTAAATGGCGTTGTATCTCTACAAGTTTATAATGATGATTGTCCGTCTGTTGGAACAGCAACTTTAGCTATTAATGTTAATGCTCCACTTGCAGAGCCTGTCATAAATTCCTTAAATACTTTTTGTGCTGGAGAGGCAATTAATTTAACTACCGCAGAAGTAGTGGGAGCTACTTATTTATGGGAAGGACCGAATTTTACAGCAACTTCTTCGACACCAAATATAACGATTACAGCCAATGCTGATTTGGAAGATAATGGTGGCTATACTTTACAAGTCCTGTCCAATGGTTGTACTTCACCAAGGTCTGAACCATTGATTATTGCGGTTAATTCAGTACCAACAGCTCCAAAAATCAATAATAGTGGAGATATTTGTTTGGCTAATAATTCTGATATTATTTTATTTATAAATGAAGAAAATACGCCAGCAGGAGCAGTATTTACTTGGTATAATGCTGAAAATGATGAAATAGTAGCTGGACCGAATATGTTTAAATCTCAAATTTTAGAGGTGGGTGATTTTCCAGCAGGGAATTATCAATTTTATGCTACCCAGCAATTGAATGGTTGTTCGTCAGTTCCTTCTACTATTACGGAGTTGACTATTGCTGAAATACCATCAGAATTAGCACAAATTTGTACAGGCAATATGACTATTTGCGAGATAGATAATGCGGTAATTTGTGCAGTAGCGCCTACCCAAGGAATTGGTACGTGGACTACCGAAGCTAAGGAAATAATTATTGCTAATCCAAACGAGCCAGAAACGGCTATTAGTGGATTGAAACCTGGTATTACTTATACTTTCTTTTGGACTTTGTCGAACGGAATTTGTGGAGAATATTCAGCAACTCGATTAATTGTAGAAGTTGGTGTAACGGAGGCTATTGCTAAAGTTTGTACACCTATCTTAGAGATATGTGAAGGGAATGAAGTAACGCTTTGTGCTAATCCAGTGCCAACAGGTTTCTCTGGGCAATGGAGTCAACCAAATGGTCAAGCTGCTTTAGGGGTGACAATTGACAATGTACTAACGCCGAATACCACGGTTTCTACTATAGAGCCTGGTAATCCTTTTAATGCCTATACTTTTTATTGGACCGTTGTTGATGATGCGGAGACTTGCACCTCTACGGATACAATGATTGTACAAATCTTTGGGATGCCAAGTGAATTAGCGATTATTGAAGATACGGAATTAATTTCTTGTAATGGAGAAGCCGTTGTTACTGCTACTGCTTTATCCGAAGGATTGACGGGGACTTGGTCAAGCCTGAATGAGGCGGTCATTATTAATGACGCTAATAGCAGTACTACTAGTCTTAGTAATTTGAATCAGGGAATGAATACGTTAATTTGGAGTTTAACTTCAGGCGCTTGTGAAGCTTATGCTTCGGATGAAATTATCGTCTTTTATGAATCGGAACCAGTAGCAGTTGAAGATGTTTTTGATATAGGGTTCAGTAGCGAAGCAACGATTAATGTGGTAGCAAATGATGAAATATTTTCGCCTGATTATGATTTAGCTATTCTTTCTAACCCGATGCATGGTACAGCAGAAATTATTGATGATGGGCAAGTTAAATTTGTCGCTGACCAAGGTTATGTAGGACAAGATGTTTTTACTTACGAACTATGTAATTCAACTTGTGTGAGTGATTGTTCGACGACAGAAGTTACTTTAGATATTGGTAAAAAAGCAAGTTGTATTATTCCTACTATTATGACACCGAATAGTGATGGAATCAATGATTTCTTTATGATTCCTTGTATTGAAACAGGTAATTTTCCTGGTAATGAAGTGACTATTTTTAATCAATGGGGAGATGAAATTTATCGAGCTTCGCCTTACACTAATAATTGGCAAGGCACTTATAATGGGGAAGATATTCCAGCAGGTACGTATTATTATGTTATTTCTTTTGATAGAAATTCAGAACCAGAAGCTGGCTTTTTAGTGGTTGAGCGATAAAGAGATAGATAGGTGGATAAAGTAATGTTATAGCTATTCTATGAAAACTATTTCACTAAATGAGTATATACGAAAATGAATAAATGTTCGCCAAAACTGGAAATAAATAACCCCATTTCGAACTGGTTGACCATCATTTACTCATTTTATCATCTAGTCATTTACTCATTTTATCATCTAGTCATTTACTCATTTTATCATCTAGTCATTTACTCATTTTATCATCTAGTCATTTACTCATTTTAGGTTATCAGCATAAAAATAAAAATCATGAGAAAAATTTTACTTTTTTCAATAGGTATGCTACTAAATTTGGCAATATGGGCACAACAAGATGCGCAGTATACCCAGTTTATGTATAATAAATTGGCCTATAATCCAGCTTATGCAGGAAGCCTAGGTGCGACAACTGCAACAGGAATTGTCCGTAGTCAGTGGTTGGGATTAGAGGGTGCGCCTAAGTCTCAAGTATTTAATGTTGATGCACCGTTGTATGATAATCGAGTGGGCGTTGGTTTAAATATTGCACGAAATACTATCGGCATTGCTACCAATTATAATGCAGATATTTCCTATGCTTATCGAGTGCCTTTAGGCAAAGGTAAAATTGGCGTAGGCTTGCAAGGAAGCATTCGTTCTTTTAATGCGAATTATAATGATGAACGGTTAATTTCTACCCAAGGGATGATTTTAGATGCCAGCATTCCAATTGGAATGCAAAATAAATTGACTCCTAATTTTGGAGCGGGTGTTTATTATAAAGAAGAAAAATTATACATCGGTTTTTCTGTACCTCGATTATTAGAAAATAATATTGACTTTTCGGAAGATGCAACGATTATTTCTGAATCTATTCGGCATTTTTACTTAATGGGGGGCTATTTATTTGATGTGAATGGTAATGTACAATTACAACCCCAAGCATTGATAAAATATGCTGAAAATTCACCGCTAGATGTTGACTTAAATGTGAATGCTATTTTTATGAATAAATATATGATAGGAGCAACCTACCGAGTGGGTGGGTCTAGCAGAGGTATTCCTGCAGAATCTATTGATATTCTATTTAGCACTCAAATTAATGAACATTTGCTTTTTGGTATTGCTTACGATATAACCATATCAGAGCTAAGAGATTATAGTAGCGGAAGTATAGAAGCGATGGTACGATATTCTTTTGGACCGAAAAACATAGGAGCAACAGAAGTAGAAGGTGATTATTTGAATCCAAGATTCTTTTAAAAACGTATAGTAACTTTGGACAATAATGATTTATTAAATTTTCAAAATTTAGTAAATATCAACTTTGAGCAAGATTTAGATTTAACAAATCTAAAGTAAAAACAACAACAAAATTATAATCAAACTCAAGTAAAATGCTTGAGTCACGTTAATCCTACAAGAACATTCCCAATGAATAAACAACAAATTATTTTTTGTTTAATCTTATCGTTATTAAGTCCTATTATTTTAGCGGCGCAGACAGACGATGTATCGACGCCTGTCAATGCGAAGATTAAACAAATGGAGCATACGGATGTGAATATCCAAAATACTTTCCGAATTAATTCTAAAAAATTAGAGTTTTCCCCAACGTATTATCAGAATGGAATCATCTATGTAACTCTTGGTAAGGAAGGGGAGAAAATTGATGGAAATATTGGTGTCCCTTTCTTTGAATTATTCTATGCCGAATTAGATGGCGCAGGAATGCCGAGTAATCCACAACCTTTTTCTGCTAAAGTGAATTCTAGTACTCACGAAGGACCATCCACTTTTAATTTTACTGAAGACCTTATTTATTACACCAGTAATAGTGCTAGTAAAAATACGAAAGGTAAAAAGACGATGAAAATATATGAAGCAAAAAAAGGAAAAGATGATTGGGAAGAGAGTCAAGCATTATCTTTTAATGGAGATGAATATACGACGATGCATCCAACTTTGGCAGCAAATGGTCAAAGATTATATTTTGCCTCTAATAGACCTGGTGGCTATGGAGAAACAGATATTTATTATGTAGAAAATACTGGAACTGGTTGGGGCGAACCTATTAACTTAGGCCCAACGGTTAATACCAATAAAAGAGAGGCTTTTCCTTTTATACATGAATCGGGGATGTTGTTTTTTTCATCTGAAGGGCATGGTAGTGTCGGAGGCTTTGATATTTTTACGGTAAATATTAATGAAAAGGACCTAACAGAGATTATTCATTTAGGAGAACCTTTTAATACAGAAAGTGCGGATTTTGGACTGATTTTAAACCCTACTGGCACACAAGGGTATTTTACCTCTGCTCGTTATGGTGGTATTGGTCAAGATGATATTTATTTATTTGATGCCCCTAATGGTTTATTTTCGACTGCTACCTCAACTGAGGAGTTGGCACATATTTCTGTTGTAGATGAAACAAATGGTTCTAGCATAGCGGATGCAGCCGTTTATATTTTTGCAAAAAATAAGAGTGGTTTATTTGGAGAAGAAGATTTATATGATGTTGTCTTGGAAGGAAAAAACGAAAACCAAGAGGAAATGGAGGTACGATTTGTCATGAAAAAAGAATTAGGTAAACCTGATTTTTATACGAACGAAATAGGTCGTATTGAGACAAATCTAGCGGCTAATCAAGAGTATCTTTTATTGGTTACTAAAAAGGGATATACGAATAAAGAATTGCAGTATTCTACTTTTGGACAACCATCACCGATGCAAATTCAAATTCCATTAACAACCAAAAAATGTGCGACGATTAATGGAATTATTCGAGATGAAAAAACGAGAGTCCCCATTACAGATGCGAAGATTTTTATAAAATCTAATTGTGATGGAACAACGCAATTTGTAAGTACGGATACAACAGGAAAATATGAACAATGTGTGCCTTTTGGATGTGATTATATTTTAGGCGCAGAAAAAGATGGATTTAATATTGGAAATATTACAGTTTCTGCGAAGAATTTGACGCAAGATAAGCTTCAAAGAGATATTTTATTAACACCAAATGGCAGACAATTAGCCGTTTCTAAATATAATCTAGCAAAAGGCTCTATCATTATTTTAGAAAATGTGTATTATGATTTTAATAAATCGGCTATTCGAGCGGGGGCAGCGGAAGAACTAGATGCACTAGTTACATTAATGCAACAATACCCCAGTATGGAAGTCGAACTAATGGCACATACAGACGCTAGGGGTGATGCTGCTTATAATCGTAGTTTATCCAGAGAAAGAGCCATTTCTGCTAAGGATTATCTATCCAGAAAAGGTATCGCTGCGAGTAGGATTAAAGCTAGAGGTATGGGCGAAGTAGCGATTCGAAATCATTGTGAAAATGGTGTCGAATGTGACGATAAAGAACATGAATATAATCGTCGGACGGAAGTTCGAGTGACTAAATTTACGGAGAATGTTGGGGTTCAATATAGTGGTAAATAAATAGACAATATGGGGTTGTGTAGAAAGCCTTATATTAAACTGAATCCTAATTTGTTATTAAAATCTTTAGTGAATGATTGTTTGATTGCTAAGATTGTTAAATTGTTGTCGTAACACTTTGTAAAACAACAATTTAACAATCAAACAATTTTAATAATCACTTACTAAAATTCAAATAAGTTACAAAGATGAATTTTTATAAAATGAGGCTTTTTATACAATCCCTTGTTTTAATCCCCCTCTAGTTTATTCTAATCTTCCTCTTCTTACCAAGAATCTTTCTGTTCTTATACATGGTCTAAAACATTTAAAATACTTTTGCGGAAATAAGGGCAGAAGTTAAAGTTGGATTATTACTGCTCAAAATTTGTGGACCTAAAAAATAAGAGTAGTGATAACTAAAATGGACGATTCCAAAAGTAAAATAGACAATTATTGCGAAGCACACACAACTACGCAATCGGATTTATTATACCAACTAGAGAGAGAAACCTACCTGAAAACCTTAGCTCCTCAAATGGCAAGTGGTCATTTGCAAGGACAATTATTAACCATCCTTTGTCAATTAATTCAACCAAAAATAGCCCTAGAAATTGGTACTTTTACAGGCTATGCGGCTATATGTATAGCAAATGGTTTGCCCGAAGAAAGTGTTTTACATACCATAGAAGTCAACGAAGAATTAAGTTATATCAGTCATAAATATTTTCAACAATCACCAGTAGGACATCAAATTATCCCTCATATTGGCGATGCCTCAACTGTTGTCCCAACCTTACCCCATCCTTTTGATTTTGTCTTTATAGATGCAGGTAAAAAAGAGTATGGACGTCATTTTGACTTAGTGATTGATAAAGTCAGTGCTGGCGGAATTATTCTAGCGGATAATGTTTTATGGAGTGGTAAAGTAGCCGAAAAGAAAAGAGATAAAGCGACTAGAATTCTCCATGATTTTAATGAAAAGGTTCAGCAAGATGAACGAGTAGAAAACGTCTTATTGCCAATTCGGGATGGTTTGCTCGTAATTCGTAAAAAGTAGACAGGATGATAAGATTATGCAAGATTAACAGGATTGGAGTAAGGGGGGGAAAGCCGCTGTTGATAAAAATTAATATTTGTAACTTATTTAGAATTTAGTGAATGATTGTTAAAATTGTTTGATAGTTAAATTGTTGTATGACAAAATGTTACTAGAATAATTCGTAAGTCCTCAATAAAAATGTACAATCATCCGACGACGCAGTCATCGGACGATTTAAACTGGACGATTGAGTACTTACAATAATTCAACAATAGATAATCAGGTGCAAAAATGATAATTATCCGTTGCCTTCATTCATCCGTGGGTAGAAAATAGCCCCACGGATGAATGAAGGCAACGGATCTGACGCTCTAAATAATAACAGTCTTCACTAATTTACTTAGTAGTCCGTCAAGATGATAGTGTCGGGTTGTATTTGGATGAATTTTGAAGTTGTACTAGGCAAAAAACGCAGACATAGCCTTTGCTATGGCGAGTATTTTTAACGACGTACAGCTTTAAAAGTCGCCAAATTACC
>JBGCFJ010000431.1:0-3335 GCA_045106885.1 Saprospiraceae bacterium | reverse complement strand
AGTACCTCCATTTTTCCCCATTTCTACCATTTTGGGATTATAATAATGCCCTTGATTAATCAGGATATTCCAGTAGTCGAAACCTGTTGGATGCGTTTTTAAATGCCATTTACCAATCACAGAAGTTTGATAACCTGCCTTTTGTAATAATTTAGGGAAAGTGAGTTGATTGCCATCAAATTTATCTCGATTGTCTCTTAAACCATTCAAATGAGAATATTTTCCTGTTAATAAAACTGCTCGACTGGGCCCACAAATAGAATTGGTGACAAAGCTATTTTTGAATAAAATCCCTTCTTTGGCAATTCGGTCAATATGTGGGGTTTCAATCATTTTACTCCCATAAGCACTAATAGCTTGTTCCGCATGGTCATCGGACATGATGAAGAGGATGTTTGGGGGAGCGGTATTTGCTGTTTTTTTGGTGATTTTTGTTTTTTCAGAAGAGCAGGCGAATATGGAAAATAGGATGAAGGCGAGTAGAATTGGTCTAAACATGATTGCTTATTTCGTTTTGAAAGTTCCAATGTACAGCTAATTTACTATTTTACAAAAATTAATATCCGTTGTCTTTATTCATCCGTTGGGAGAAAATAGACCAACGGATGAATGAAGGCAACAGATGACTAATACCTTTTAAATTATCGCTACTACTTACCAACAGACTGCCGAGACAACTCATAAATCAAAGCCAATTTATAAGCACTATCCCTAAAACCAGCAAATCGACCAGAACCACCACCATGACCACTAGAAAAATCTGTTTTTAACAAAAGGACTTTGTCATCCGTTTTAGTAGCTCGAAGTTTAGCAACCATTTTGGCAGGCTCCCAATAACCGACTCTGGTATCATTGAGTCCTGTGAAAAATAATAAATTGGGATAATTTTGAGCTTTTACATTATCATAAGGACTATAAGATTTGATGTATTCATAATATTTTTTCTTCTTTGGATTGCCCCATTCTTCAAACTCGCCAACGGTTAAGGGTAATTTTTCGTCCAGCATGGTATTAATGACATCCACAAAAGGGACCTCTAAAATGACTGTCTTAAATAAATCTGGACGAGCATTAACCACTGCGCCCATTAATAAACCACCAGCACTTCCACCTTCTGCTACAATACTGCCTTTTTTAGCATAATTTTCTTGAATTAGGTATTCTGCACAAGCGATAAAATCGGTGAAGGTATTTTTCTTCTTAAATAATTTGCCATCCTCATGCCATTCTTTACCCATATCATCACCGCCTCTAATATGCGCAATTGCAAAGACATATCCTGCATTGACTAAATGATGTGCCGTTGGCCCGCCAGCTAAGCCTTGTCCTATCCCATAAGCACCATAAGAAGTTAAATAGACTTTATGATTATTACCTTTTCGTTTAGCTCGCCATTTATGACTGATTAAAGTTAGTGGAATTTTTTTACCATCCTGAGCCGTCACCCATTTTCGCTCAATGACATATTTATAAAAAGGATGGGTGATAGGTTTACTATGCTGTTTAACCATCCTTTTTTCCTTCGTAGACAGATGGTATTTAAAAGTAGTCCTGGGCGTTTGGAAAGAGCTATAGCTGAATTGTAAACTATCGGTCGCAAAATCAGGGTTATATCCAATACCAATATTATAAAAGGCTTCTTTGAATTTAATAAAATGACTTTTTTTCGTGGTTTGATTAATGACTTTAATGCGAGATTGGGCATTTTCTTTTTCATTAATGACCAAATACTTATCAAATATTGCCATGTCTTCAATGAGGACGCCTGCTTGATGTGGAATTAAATCCTGCCATTTTCCCTTTGAGACATTGTCCGTACCAATGGTAACAATTTTATTATTTAAAGCATTTTTATTGGTAATAATATAAAATTGGTTTTGATGGTGGTAAACATCGTATAAATGATTTTTTTCGCGGGGTTGAATTACGGTAAATTGTCCAGTAGGATTGTCTGTTTTCAAAACCCAAGTTTCAGAACTAGTACTACTGCTGGTACTTAAGAAAATATATTGCTTAGATTTCGATTTGCTGATGCCAACTGAAAATTTAGGGTCTTTTTCTTCATAAATAACCGCATCGTTTTTAGAGTCCGTTCCTAAAATATGTCGAAGGACTTTGGAAGAGCGAAAGGTCTTTTTTTCCAAATTAACATAGAGAAAAGTAGTATTATCTAACCAAACCATGCCCCCAATACCTTTGATAGAATCAGCTAAAATAGTATTGGTTGATAAATCTTTAAATTTCAAAACATATTCATCTTTTCCTGTCGTATTTTCATAAACGGCAATGACTTGATTATTAGGGGTAGCTGGACCGACGCCTGCATCAAAATACTCCTTATCTTTTGCCAATTCATTGACATTTAATAATTCTTGGGCAATGGTGTCCTTGAGGTCGGTTTTTCGATAATAAATAGGATGTTCTTCCTCCTCATTATATTGACTGTAGTAGAAATAACCATTTTCTTTAGTAGGCAAAGAAGTACTATTTTTTTCAACACTTTTAATCAATTCTTTATAAATACTCCGCTGGGACCGCTTCAATGGAATAAAATAGTTATTGGTATAGTTGTTTTCCTGACGGAGATAATCAATGATTGGTTTATTATGTTTAGGCGCTTTAGTATCTTTCAACCAAGCATAATTATCCAGATATTTCTCACCATGAATTTTAAAACTGGTTGGTTCAATTTTAGCGATAGGGGCAGGCATAGAATCATTTCTTATATGCTTGTCTCGAAACTGAATCTCCAATATTTTATCCTTTTCCATATCGACTCTAATGGTCGAATCTATGGTGGCTACAGCGTTTTCTTTAGTATAGTTTTGCCAAAAAAGAGAATCGTAATCCAAGGCATATTCATACAATGGATTTGACATCACATTAGCAAAGCTTTCTTCTTTGGAGAATTTTTTAATCCCTTCTGTAGCAATGTCGAGGGTCTTAAATTCAGAAATGGCAGCGTAATAAGTAGTGGTTTTTTCAATCGTATCTTTAACTAGGAACTCATCTTCGTGTCGCAAATGGTCGATATAATATTTATCGGCTATTTTCTTAAATCGGATGTCTAATTTATAGTCAAAATGCTTATTGTCCATGTCTGGTACGCCACAGAAATATTGCTTTAGCTGATTGGGTACAGCGCATTCATAACGAACTATTGCCAAGTCATTTTGGTCAATATAAATTTTTCCTTTTAGGCAAAGTGGAGAAAATAATTAGCCAGTTAGACCAGTCAATTTTTCTTCTAAGGAATTCAAAAAATGCTTGCATAATGGATTATGGACGCATTTTTTGAGTTTCTTAGAAGGGAAAAAGGCGGTATAAATGGTTGA
>JBGCFJ010000430.1:0-2715 GCA_045106885.1 Saprospiraceae bacterium | reverse complement strand
TACTGGATAACGGGAAGTTATCCAGTAATTGGTCCAAAACATTAGGGATTTACGGTTAATACTAAAAATTATTGAACGAAAAAAGATTGCTATAACGTGCCGAAGCTACGCTCCTTAAAGGAAAAATGGACATTCAGCAATTCCTACAGACCGTTTCGAAGCTACGCTCCTTAATTTGGTAGTGCTACATTTGTAAGGCTATGTCTAAGTAAACCCCATAAGAAACATTGAGTTTATAAAATATTATAGCCTTACATTTATAGCACTACCCTTAATTTTTTACTAAAAGAGCAGCGCTCTGCCCCCGTCTGTAGGAGTAATTAACCCAAAATTCCTTTAAGGAGCGTAGCTTCGGCACCACAAAAAATAAATTGAAATCTTTTTGCGGCCAATACTAAAAATAGTTTAATTAACTGATTGTTAGTTGATTATGTTTTGGTATTTATGGTAAAACCCAATAAAATGCATCTTTTTTAAAAAAAATAAAAAAAAACAATAGGGGGTACGTTCAAATCCTTCGTCTGATAGTTGTAACCGCATAAAAATAATTAAATCATAAAAAATTAATCAGCGGTTACCAATTATTTTAAATCCAATTTTTAAACTCAGGTCTCTAAAAATATAGCGGGTAGCCCCCACTCTATACCCTATATTTTAATGCCTAATACAAAACTTTAAACGATGAAATTTATCCAAAAATTAGTATTAATTGCTTTAGTTGCGTTATCAATGGTCGCTTGTAAGAAAGATGGCGACTTAATTGCACCCACGAACACTCAGAAAAAAACAAACATTGCTAGTTCACATAACCATAGTACCGCAGCCGCTAGAAAGAGTTGTGCTTCTAGGCAACATACGGCACAAAAACTAGAAAATCCCACTTATAGAGCAGCTCATGAAAGCGCAACTGCCTTATTTGAAAGAAACATTAAGCGTAGAACGGCACAAAGTCGGTCCGCTTGTACGACGCCAACAGTTTTACCAATAGCTATTCACTACCAAGGCGTGACAAATCCTGATAAAGCGTGTTTGATAAAAACAGCAAAGGAAGCAGTAGCTGTTTTAAATGCCGACTTTCAAGGAAAAAACAGCGACATCGTACAATGGACAAATAATGCAGCTGCGACCTATCCAGGCATTTCTAATGGAGAAGCTTGTCTTGAATTCAAATTAGGGAGTAAAAATCACCCTGCTGGATTTGGCTTAAATGATGGCGACTTGGCGATTACGATTAATAAAACGACGGAAGTTGACAATTCAGACTGGACAGGTTATATTAATATTGTAGTAGGTGATGCAGAAGGTAGTTTAGGATTTTCCCCACTAGGAGGAAGCGGAACAGGAGACGGTATGATGATTTCTCAGGAAGCTTTTGCTATCGGAACAGGTTGTAATAATGTTACGAGCCAATCTCCAAATGATTTAGGTCGAACTTTGACGCACGAAATGGGACACTACTTAAATTTAGACCATATATGGGGAGAAGGTGGTTGTGATTCTGATGACCAAGTAGCAGATACACCCAATCAAGCAGGAGAAAATTATGGATGCCCAACTTTAGGTGGTACAAAAGGTTGTACGGAAGAAGCTTTACACATGAACTATATGGATTATGCGGATGATGCTTGTATGTATATGTTCTCTGCTGGACAAGCAAGCAGAATGGAAAGCTGGGCAGCTAGTGGCTTATCAAATAACTTAAAGAAAGCTGCGGATGTTTTTGGAGATGTAACGGGTGATGACAATACAGGTGGTGGAGACGATAATACGGATGGGGATGATTCAACTGATGGGGGCGATGATACAGCTGATAACACGGATAACGGTAATGATGGTGATAATACAGATGGTAATAATGGTGACGATTCTGATGACGATGATAACACCGATGGTGGAGACGATACAGAAGATGAAGGTGATTACGATGATGAAGGTGATTATGATGATGAAGGTGATTACGATGACGAGGGCGATTATGACGACGAAGGTGATTACGATGACGAAGGAGATGCTGCTGCAATCAGCACGATTAGCATTCAAGTAAGATTAGATAATTATGGTTCTGAAACGACTTTTGATATTGAAGATGCTTATGGGGAGGTGATTGCATCTTATGGTCCTTTTGAAGATGGACAAGAAGGAACGGTTATTACAGAGGAAATTGATTTACCAACGGGTGTTTATACTTATGTTATCTACGATGCTTTTGGTGACGGTATCTGCTGCGATGAAGGCGACGGAAAATGGAAATTGTTCAAAGATGACGCTCAATTAATGGCCTCTAATGGGAATTTTGGAGACTGGGAGGAATTTGATTTCACGGTAGGTTATGCAAGATTGAGTGCGCCAGCACATAGAATAGATAAAAAAGATGCAAATCTTAGTCAAAAACAAAAGCCTACTTTGAAGTTAGCAGTTAAGCAATAAAATCTTAAATAACCGATTTAAAATGAGCGTCCTACCGTTAAAAGTAGGGCGCTTATTTTGTTTTGGCTTGATAGGGAATTATTATTTATTACATCGTCAAATAAATTTGGTAGCGACATAAAACAATGAAAAACTTACTTGACGATATACTTAGGCAAAGTGGAGAAAATAATTAGCCAGTTAGACCAGTCAATTTTTCTTCTAAGGAATTCAAAAAATGCTTGCATAATGGATTATGGACGCATTTTTTGAGTTTCTTAGAAGGGAAAAAGACGGTATAAATGGTTG
>JBGCFJ010000043.1:0-3554 GCA_045106885.1 Saprospiraceae bacterium | reverse complement strand
GTGTCGGACACTTTGATTTAATAAAATACAGATATTTTAATTATTAAAATCGAATCATTTATATATGATAAGTGTCCGACACCTGTTCCAAAATCGACCTTTTTTCAGTAGAACCATAAGAGCTTGTTGGGAATTTATTCTTTGGGCTAAAAACAAATCCCCAACAAGCTCTAAACAAAATAGTATAGGGGAACTTCAGTTCCCCGAAAAATCACAAGGAACTGAAGTTCCCTTATACAAAATAACATGACAGATATAGCAACTAGCTTAACAATAAACGATACTTTTAATCAAAAACTCCCTGCTGACCCAGTTCTAGAAAATACTAGGAGGCAAGTCGAAAAAGCCGCATTCTCTTACGCTACCCCAAAAAAAACGGCAGCACCTAAATTAGTAAGTGTGTCTAAAGAAACAGCCGATTTAATTGGTTTATCTCCTACAGACACTCAAACAGCTAGTTTTTTAAAAGTCTTTTCAGGCAATGAAGTTTTGGCAGACACAAAACCTTATGCGATGTGCTATGGCGGACATCAATTTGGGCATTGGGCAGGTCAATTAGGAGATGGTCGAGCCATTAATTTAACAGAAGTCCAGCACAAAGGAAAGAATTGGGCATTACAACTAAAAGGAGCTGGTCCTACCCCCTACTCTAGGTCAGCCGATGGATTAGCCGTATTGCGGTCTTCCATTCGAGAATTTTTGTGTAGTGAAGCGATGTTTCATTTAGGCGTACCAACTACCCGTGCCTTATCCCTTGCATTGACAGGAGATGAAGTTTTAAGAGATGTTTTATATAATGGCAATTCTGCTTATGAAAAAGGAGCGGTGGTTTGTCGAGTTGCACCAAGTTTTATTCGCTTTGGTAATTTTGAAATATTTGCTTCTAGAAGAGATACCGAAACGCTTAAAAAATTAACGGATTATACGATTCAGCATCATTTTCCTCATTTGGACAAACCTTCTAAAGAAACCTATATTGCCTTCTTCAAAGAAGTAGCGCAACGAACAATGAAAATGATTGTACATTGGCAAAGAGTCGGTTTTGTACACGGGGTTATGAATACAGATAATTTATCTATCCTTGGGTTGACGATTGATTATGGTCCTTATGGCTGGCTAGAAGGTTATGACCATGATTGGACGCCTAATACGACTGACCGACAGCAAAAAAGATACCGCTACGAAAATCAACCAGATATTGGACTTTGGAATTTATTAAAATTGGCAAATGCGCTTTATCCTTTAATTGAAGAAGCTGCCCCTTTAGAAGCTATTTTACATGAATATAAAGCGGCTTATGAACCTGCTTATCATCAGATGATGAAAGCTAAATTAGGATTAGACAAAGATTTTGAAGCAGATGCTGCTTTGATGCAGCAATTAGAAGAAGCTTTGCATTTGACAGAAACAGATATGACCATTTTCTTTAGAAATTTAGCTAATTTTCAAAAGGAAACAAATATAGATGCTGCGGTGGATAAAGATTTTTTAAATCCAGTTTTAGCTGCTTTTTATAAACCAGAGGAATTAACTGGAGGTATTTTGAGTCATTGGAAAAGATGGTTTAAAAATTATTCGGCTCGTTTAAAAGCTGCTTCTTTGGATGACGCAACAAGAAAGGCAAAAATGAATCGAGTCAATCCTAAATATGTATTGAGGAATTACATGGCGCAAGTAGCGATTGATGCAGCGGACAATGGGGATTATGCCCTCGTCAATGATTTTCTAGAATTACTTAGGCATCCTTATTCGGAACAACCTGAAATGGAAAAATGGTTTGCTAAGCGGCCAGAATGGGCACGGCACAAGGTGGGTTGTTCGATGTTGTCGTGTAGTTCGTAAAGTTTCTTCTTAAAGTAGCTTAGGCTTCCAGCCTGAGTAGGCTAAATACAACTCGTTAGGCAAATTCTACTCAGGCCAGAGGCCTAAGCTACTTTTATATTTTTTTCACTACTAAACTACCAATAGAATACCCCGCACCAAAAGAACAAATCAGCCCATAATCACCACTTTCCAAATCTTCATTATACAAATTAAAAGCAATTAAAGAACCTGCGGAGGCCGTATTCGCAAACTCATCTAGCACAATCGGTGCATCTTCTTGACTTGGTTGTCTATTTAATAACATCTTACAAATCAAGCGATTCATATTAATATTAGCTTGGTGCAACCACCATCTTTTGATATTATCTGAGGTCAAATTATGCTGAGCAATATGTTCTCCAATATGCTTGGCTGCCATCGGGCAAACTTCCTTAAACACTTTCCGCCCCTGTTGAGAAAAGTATTGTTCTGCGGCTAAAGGGTTTCCATTATTCGCATTTAAGACATAACCAAAATTAGAGCGAATATTATTCGAAAAATGGGTCAATGCCTTGGTACTCAATATCTCATATTGATGTTTAGCGGTAGCCGTTTCTGCTTTTTCTAAGATAGTAGCCACCGAAACATCTCCAAAAATAAAGTGGCTATCTCGGTCTTTATAATTCACTTGCGGAGAGGTTAATTCAGGATTGATAACCATCACACAATTTGCTGTTTCTGCTTTTATCATCTCATATCCACGATGTATGCCAAAAGTAGCTGCGGAACAGGCTACTAACATATCAAAACCAAATCCTTCAATCCCTAAAGCCGCTTGAACTTCAATCGCAATCGCAGGATAAGACCGTTGGGTATAAGCACAAGCAACAATGACTACATCAATATCCTTAGCCGATTTATTAGCGGCAGCCATCGCTTTTTTAGCTGCATGTAGCGCCATCTCCGCTTGATCAGACAATGCTTCATCAGGTCTAGCAGGAATAATTGGCATCATTCGATTAATATCTAAAGTGCCTTCTTTTTTATAAATATACCTGCTTTTAATACCAGATGCTTTTTGGATAAATTCAGCAGAAGAATGAGGTTTTGCTACCACTTCTCCATTGGCAATTAAAGCTTCATTTTCCGCATTATACTTATCAGCATAAGCATTATAGCTTTCTACTAATTCTTCGTTGGTAACGGTGCTTTCGGGTTTCCATAAACCTGTGCCACTAATGACTACGGATTGGCTCATACTATATTCTTTAAAACTAAATTATTTATTATTTTTGGAGTGCAAAGATGGGAAATAATATTTAATATTTAGGCAATATGTCCAAAATATTCGATAGAGGTCTCAATGTCAAAGACAAAGATATCCATAGACAAGTTGGAACATTCACAACTTATTATCTTTGTTTTATCAAATCAGTTTTTTCCCATTCAAAATAAAGATATAAATGAAAGGTAGAAATGAAGATTTATTAATTCGTGGAACAAAGATAGCTTTGGCAATTTGTTATGAGATATCCGTACCAAAGCATATTGCAGCCGCAACTAAAAATGGCGCAAAAATATATTTGGCGAGTGTCGCTAAAACCCAAGAAGGCGTTCAGCAAGCAGCAGAAAGATTAAGTTTAATTGCAAAAAACTATAAGGGAACAGGAAAAATATAACCTACCAGTTCTGCGGCTTTATTTTGTCCTTCTACGGCGTTGGGAAAATACTCATTATGCTACGGCATGCAG
>JBGCFJ010000429.1:0-9736 GCA_045106885.1 Saprospiraceae bacterium | reverse complement strand
TATCAATAGTTTAAATCAATAATAATCATGCTTTCTTTACATAAGATACGACTATTTTTTGAATTACTTTTTTAGCTTAAAATTGAAGTTTAAAAAAGTACCAAAAATGCGGTATAAAAAATTAAAGAAAACACGGACATTTTCAACAGCCTACCTCCAAGGTTTTCAAAACCTTGGAGATCTTTCTAAACGAAAAAATTTTAGAATAAATACTATTAACTCAAATTTATTCTGATTAAGCTACTCTTATAAACGCAAAGTACGCCCAATCTATTGGTTTGTCCAAAGTTAATAATAGGTTATTACTAATTTTAAAAAGTTAGGTAACGGATAGATAAGGGATTAGACCGAAGTATTTGATTCTCCACGAATTATTCACCCCACGAATTTTAGAGATTCGTTTTATGCTTACAAGTTATACTTGACAAATATTTCACTAAGAAATTCCAATAATTATTGGAAGATATTATAGAAAAACAACGTATTTTATGCTATCCGACGGTTTTAAAATTGCCAATAAAACGCCGCTTTCAGCGGCTGGACTACGGGGGCGGGGTTAGAAATCAGCGCTTTTGCCTCAGCACAAGTGCTGATTTCTAACCCCGAAACTCTATTTTACTCACGTAGCGTAGCGAAGTGAGTGACTCAGTTAAAACCGTCGGGTAGCGTAAACGCATTCCATTCATTTGTGGTAAAAGAAATTCGTGGGGAATAAAAATTCGTGGGGAAAATTAAAAATTGAAAATTACCTAACTTATCTTGGGCAAAAATATAAATATGCCATACCCAACTCATAAAGTCGCCGTTATCCAAGCTGCCCCAATCCTATTCAATGTCCAAGCGACTATTGAAAAAATGGAAAAATTAGTCAAAGAAGCTGCTAAAAACGGTGCAAAATTAGTGCTATTTCCAGAAACTTTTGTCTCTTGTTATCCAAGAGGATTGAGCTTTGGAACAGTGGTGGGGAGTCGTTCTAAAGATGGTCGAGCCACTTGGTTACGCTATTGGGAAAGTGCCATCGAAGTATATAGTAAAGAATCCGAAGCCATTGGAAAAATTGCTAAAAAATATGAGGTTTACTTAGTAACTGGCGTGACTGAAAAAACTAGAAATGGTGGTACTTTATATTGCACAACCCTCTATTTTGACCCACAAGGACAATTAGTAGGCAAACACCGAAAAATAAAACCCACCGCCGCAGAACGCATTATTTGGGGAGAAGGTGACGGCTCAGATTTAGATGTCTATCATACCGAATTAGGAAAAATAGGGGGATTGACTTGTTGGGAAAATTACATGCCCAAAGCAAGAATTAAATTATACGAACAAGGAATAGAGCTTTATTTAGCACCCACTGCTGATGGAAGAGACGTCTGGACTTCCACTATGCAACATATTGCCTTAGAAGGGCGCTGTTTTGTCCTAGGAAGCAATCAATTTGTCACTAAGAAAATGTATCCTAAAGACTTACCTGGTATTCAAGATTTGGACCATCAGCCAGACGTGATGTGTAGGGGTGGAAGTTTGATTGTCAATCCTTTAGGTAACATTATAGCAGGACCGTTATTTGATAAAGAAGGCATTCTATACGCCGATTTAGACATGTCAGAGATTATTACCTCGAAACTAGATTTTGATGTAATTGGGCATTACAAATTTAAGGACTAAAACATGTAGGGATTGAAAGTCGAATGCGGCAGTAGGCAGTAAAGCCTTGATTTTCAACACTAAAATTTTGCCTAAACACAGTTATTTGAAGAGTCTCTAGTGCTGCTAATATCCGTGTTAGTTTTATTCGTGGGGAAATAAAATTCGTGGGGAAAAATTACCCCAATCATTCTTACCCTAACTAAATCCACAACTCAGATAGCCGTGTTACATCCGTGATGCCCTTTACCCGTGACGCCCTACACCCGTGATGCTATCAGTAATCAATATCCCTAATCAAATCATTCCCGATAAATCCGCTGCTCTGCCAATATCGTCGGTGCATTCCAATCGTGCGAAGAAAGGTATAAATTGGGGTGATTCTGCACATATTGATGCATGGCTTTCACTGTTTGTTTAGCCGCTTTATTAGGCAAAAGTACATCTGCTATTTCCTGTTGTAAAGTTGCTTCATTATACGTTAAATCTCCTGCCAAAATTGTTGTGTAGTCGTCCCCTTTGACGAATATAGATTGATGACCAATAGAATGCCCATGCGTAGGTACCGTCACTATTTTACCATCCGTTGTAATCTTTTTGGATTGGGTAAAATTGCCTTCTGTGCTCGTCTCAAAAGTAATTAACTCAGGCTGGAACCAACTCGGCCAATTCTTTTGGAAATAGCCATTCCCAGCTCCCTTTTTACTTATAGCAAAATCATATTCCGTTTTCGTTACATAAATTTTACAATGTTCAAAATGAGCCAAACCACCAATATGGTCGCCATGCAGATGGGTGAAAATGACAGTCTTTACATCTTTAGGCGAAAAGCCAATTTTAGCCAATTGATGTTGAATTTCCTCTTCTGGCTTAATTCGAGTTTCTACTGCTTTATGATACAATCCACCATCGGGTAAATACCCTTTTTCATAAATTTGAGCCGTCTCTCCAGTATCTACTAAAATTAATCCATCTGGATGTTCGATTAACCAACAATAAGTCGGCATCCATTCGCCCCATTTATCAGTAAAAATTAATTGGTAGAGGCGAGATAATGTGTTACTAGCACCTGTTAGTTGAAATTGTTTGCAGCGGACGGTGCCTGTTTGGAGACAATGGATTTTCATTTTTT
The DNA here is from genome assembly GCA_045106885.1 of Saprospiraceae bacterium. Classification (GTDB taxonomy): domain Bacteria; phylum Bacteroidota; class Bacteroidia; order Chitinophagales; family Saprospiraceae; genus JAFMDF01. The sequence continues at coordinate 6,957 of JBGCFJ010000429.1, read as the reverse complement.
TATTTTGGGATGAAGGTATGGAATTTAGTAAGGAATGAAAAATAAGGCAGACATTTTGTATTTAATTTCCCACGAATTGATTAACCCCACGAATTAAAATGGTCAAGTTGTTTTTAAGAATTACTTAATTGTGTCTTTAAGGTGATTTAGATGGATATAAATGATTTTTTATAAAAATAGAAAAGCACTCATTTTAGCAATTTTCAATCTGGAATAATTTATTGATTAAGTTGAAATAATTTCTTACTCAGATAGTGATTTCTGAAATAATATATTCTGTTTAAAATAAAAAAAGGCGGCTGTAAGCACAGCCACCCGTTAATGTTTTAGGTGTTTCGAATTCGAAAAATCCAAATTTGATAGTTATTATCTGAATTATAATTTGATTTTAATGGGAATAGTCGATAATTTCAGATGCTTCAATCCTTCTACCCTTAACTCCTTATCCTTATCGTCTTCGTGGAATCAAAGAAGTTGGAAAAACGACCACGCTCTCATTACCCTCTTTACTAACAGCCGCAACGCCAAATAAAAAATTATCAATCACAATATTCTTTAAAGTAGCTTCTGATACATCTCCTACATATCTGGAGTATTGCCAAGTCGGAGAAGTGGTATCTCGCCAATATAATTTATAGCCTGCAATATTGGAGTCATCTATTTTATCCCATCTCAACTTCGTAGACGGTTGAACAGCGCCACCAATCATGACATTTTTAGGTGTTGGAGGCGCCCATGCTAATCCTGCCAGAGTAATGGCATTAACGCCCGTTAATTTGGCAGCATACTCAAAATTGACGCCTTCGATGACATCGCCATATTTAATGCCATTTTCTTCTCTTAAATCTTGGTGTTGGCGATTATAATTTTCGTGGGTTTCCATAATTCTAACGCCAGGAAAACCTTCGTCATTAAAAGGGCGATGATGCCCGCCTCTTCCAAAACGGTCTAGCCGATAAATCATAATGGCATCTAAATTGGTCATATAAGTATCAGTCATTTTATCGACATACCGAGCGATTTGTCGAGAAGGGCCATCTACTTCTCCGCCATAAAAGCGATGCCAAATCCGCATTCTTTCATTATCTGTAATCGGTGTAGGTTCTGAGAAAACACGGAAAGTGGTATTGTCAATGACGCCATCAATTCCGTGGATATTTCCAATCATATCGTTATTTAAAATACCGATTATATCCCAACCATCTTTTTTGGCTTGTTGCGCCATTCCTTTTCCACCAAATAATCCTTGTTCTTCTCCAGATAAGGCTGCATAGACGACACTATTGGGGAAAGAATATTTAGTCAATACTCTTGCTGCTTCTAGTGTACCCGCAATCCCTGATGCATTGTCATTTGCTCCAGGAGAATCGCCTGTGGCATCTGTGGAAGAAGAAATTCTAGAATCTATGTCTCCTGACATAATTACATATCGATTCGGATTTTGAGTGCCTTTCTGAATAGCTACGACATTCACCACATAAGTATCTTCTGGAATTCGCCGATTCCCTTCCGCTGGAACTAAATGATATTGATAGCTAACTTCTAAACAACCACCACAGGCTGCGGATATTTTTTCAAATTCTGCGTGAATCCATCGTCTAGCAGCGCCAATACCGCTGGTCGTAGAAACGGTATCAGACAAGGTATTTCTTGTGCCAAATCCGATTAATTGACGAATATCTTGTTCAATCCTCTCAGGAGAAGGGGCTTCTGCTATATCATATAGCCTAGCATCTTTTTCTGGTGGAATATTTAAGGGGTCTTGAGCAATGAGATTTAATGAAAAAAGTAGACAACTTAAAACGAGTAAATAAAATTTCATTAAAAAAGATTTTATGATGACTTATCAAGTAATTTCCTATTGTTTGATAATTTTTTTGTCCACTCCGAAAAGCCGAATTTAGTGAATTAGTTTTTTGAAGTAGGTTCGATTTTGGATAGTTTAGTACAAATCTTCGAGTAACTGGAAGTTACTGGAAGATAGTCCCTCTCCGCCCCTTTGCCTCTCCGCCCCTTTGCCTCTCCGCCTCTCTGCCTTTCTACCTCTCTGCCTTTCCGCCTCTAAGCCCTTCTACCTCCCTATTTCAACTCCTTCTTTATCTCCTTAACTACTCGGTCAAATCTTGGAATAATTACAAAATCAATTCGACGATTAGTTGCTTGCCCTTCTGAGGTTTGATTAGAAGCTTTTGGCGCAAATTCTCCTTTCCCTGCTGCTAAAACTCTACTCGGTGGCAATTCATATTCTTTAGTTAATACTTTGACTACATTTGCTGCCCGAATGACGCTATAGTCCCAATTATCTTTATAATTTTTTGCTTTTTTATTATCGGTATTTCCAATAACCGTCAATTTCAAAGTTGGGTCATTTTTGACTAAATCAGCAATTTTTGCCAAGTTTTGGATACCTGCTGTTCGAACCCTTGCACTTCCTGGACGAAATAATAGCGATTCATCAAGCGTGATTCTAATTTCATCATTTACATAATCCACGGATTGTTTATCTCCAAAGGATTGTTCTAATTGCCAGCTAAAGCCGCTTAATACTTTCTGTTGATTTTCTTCAAATTGAGTGATTTTTCTTTGGATAGCGGTAATTTTTGCTTCTCTTGCTTTGATAATATCTTCTTTCTCTCTTACCGTAGAACTTAGACTTTGAGAAGTACTACTCTTATCTTTTTTTTCATTTTCTAATTGGGCTTGAACTTCATCTATTCTATCTAGTAACTTATCTTGAGTAGCGGTTAGCGCAGTATTTGCACCTATTTTATTCGCCAAATTGATATTGAGGGTATCTATGGTTTGTCCTTGATTTAGGATTTGTCGGTCGAGGATTGCAATTCTATTTTCAAATCCTTGTTTGTCTACTTCATGTTGTGCTAAAACAGCTTCATAATCTTTTTTTGAGATACAAGAAGTGCTAATTAATGCCATTAATACGAGTCCAAAAAAAGTTTGCAATTTCATAATGATAGTTTGTGTAGATTTATAGTATATAGAGAATAGAGACCATTTTATTGAGAGAATAGAGATTTGAAGATAGCCCTACATTTTAGATAGCGAACCAGATTAATAGTGAAAAATATTAACCAATTCGATAACTTTTTTATTTAGTTCTACATGCTCTCTTCTCTGTTCTGATTAGTACAAATAAAAATGTCTCAGAGACAAACGAGTCTCTGAGACATTTTAAGCCTAAAAAGTTGCTTAACGCATTAGGAAACTAGCAGAACCTAATAATCCTAAATCTGTATAAATTGAAGAACGGTAATAACCTGGCTTCAATTTAGCTTCTAAGTCATGATTGAAAGACAATCTTTGACTTTCTTGAATTTCTACGCTTTGCTCGCTTACTGCGATAATATCTTGATCGGTACCATTTACACTAATCTTAGCTTTAATTGGGCTAGACTTAGTAATAGGAACACCTGTATCATCTGTAATAACCATGTATATCTTTCTTACTCCTTGGTACTTTTCTGGAACATTCACTAAATCAAAGCTAACGTTTACTTTCTTAGCGAAGCCTTTTCTTCTCGTTGGCTTGCCATCTTTTCTTAAAACGTCTGTAGTAAATCCATTTGCCTTGAAATTAGATAAAGTCAAATCAGCAATATCTTTTTCCATCATCTCGTTTAATCGAGCCAATGCTGCTTTTTCTTCTCTACTTGTTGCTAAGTCAGAAGTTAATTTAGCATTTTCTTCTTTTAACTGTGCGTTTTCAGATTGAAGATTATTAATGTCTGACTCTAATTTAGTACGCTCATTAATTAATCCTTCAATTTGCGCTCTCAAAGAAGCCATTTCACCATCTTTAGCGGTAGACGCTTGTGTTAAACGGTAGATAGCTGATTTTCTTCGCTTAATTTCTTTCTGAGCATCAGTTACAGAACCCTGTAATGCCTCATTTTCAGCAGCCAAAGAAGAATACTTTGTTTGTAAAGCATTTAAGTCTCCTTCTAATTTTGCTTTTAATCCTTGAACATCTGTTAATTCAGTTCCTAAAGCAGTATTCTTAGATGATAAATCTGATAACTGTGCTTGTATCTTATTGTTGTGGTCCCATCCACAATAGCCTGCCCCTAACATAATAGCTGCTAAGATTGCTATTAAAATAATGGTGTTGGTTTTCATAAATCTTTAAGTTTAAGTTCTTATAATTTTGTTCGACCTTTTTCCAAATAGCTGGAAATTAACAGCAATTATAAGTTTTTCTTGTTATATCTCCGTATTTTAAAGCAATTTCTTTCCTAAAAATGCTGTTTTTTTGCATTTTTATAAGGTATCTAACAAAAAATTATAACTTTATTAAGATTTTAGCGTAGCTAACGTTTTAAATAGATGCCCATCTTTTGAAATTAAACAACCACTTTCCATCATCTGAAAAAGCTCTTTTTCTCGATTTTCATTATAGCCTTTCTCGGCAGTATATATTTGTAAATCCTGACCTGATTGTTTTAATTTTTCCATGATGCCTTGCGAATTTACATCTTGGGTAAAATCGACTCCCGAATTAGGGGTAACAGCTATTCCCATTAAGACCATTTTGTCCGCTTGACAGTGAAAAGTCTTAATATCATGTGGTGTTTTAAACTCTAAGTATTCTAATTTCTCTAGCGTTTTATCAAACACTATATCGCTATAGATTTGGATTAATTCGTTTACTTTTAAAGGGTTATTTTCCTTTAATTTTACCCAATCATCGGCGGTAACATGATTGGACGCCAGAAACTTTACAAAATCCTTTTCTAGTTCTTGCAATTCCGCATTGCTTAATCTTCTATACTTCATTGGTGATTTTCAATTTTTAATTTATAATTTTCAATTTCGACCCTGCAATGATTATAACTTCTTGCAAGCTTCAGTTAACCAAACCAATGCTTCTCCTTTTACCAATGGAGATAGCCCTGCTAGTACTTTTTGGTGATAATTATTGAGCCATTCGATTTCTTGTGGGCTTAATAATGTTTTGTTTATCAATTGTTTATCAATTGGGAAAAGGGTTAAGTCTTCAAACCTATAGAAGGTGTCATAATCATTGGTTTCATCTTCGACACAAAGCACTAGATTTTCTATTCGAATACCATATTCGCCCGATTTGTAAAAACCTGGCTCATTTGAAGTGACCATGCCTGGTTCAAACGTATTATTTCCACGAGCGATACTAGTCGCAAAGCCTTGTGGTGGTTCATGGACATTGAGAAAAAAACCGACACCGTGACCAGTTCCATGCCCATAATTTAACCGATGTTGCCATAAATGTTGACGAGCAAAAGCGTCTAATTGGACACCTTTTGTATTTTTTGGAAAAACCAGACTGGCAATGGCTATATGACCTTTTAGGACTAGGGTATAATTCTTTTTTTGTTCTTCGGTTACTTTTCCTAGTGCAAAAGTTCGAGTAATATCGGTCGTACCATCTTCATATTGCCCCCCAGAATCTAATAATAATATTCCTTCTTGCTTGATTTGTGCAGAACTATCTGGCATTGGTCGATAATGCACAATTGCTCCATTTCCTTGATAACCAACAATGGCAGCGAAGCTTTCCCCGTGATATAAGCCCTGTGCTTTTCTAAAACTAGCTAATTTTTGGGCGACGTCATATTCAGAAACGGTTTGACTTTCTAGTGTTTTTTGTAGCCACAAATATAGGTTTAATAAAGCTACACCATCTTTAGCCATGGCTCGGCGAATATGCCCAATTTCTGTACTATTTTTAATCGCTTTTAAACGAGTGGAAATAGTCACTCCTTTTTTGATTTGACCAGAAGTTAATAAATCAGCTAAACAGCTACTTAATGTTGCTGGATTGACTAGTATTTTCTGTGTTTTTGGTAAACTCAATAAAAATTTACCAATATAATTATAGGAATAGACCGTGATGTTTTCTTGTTGGAATTTAGTATCTAATTTTTTAGGCACTTTGTCAGGATTGATAAACAACCATGCATCTTCTAATCCTATGACTGCATAGGCAATTGCTAGTGGATTAAATTCTATATCATCGCAACGAATGTTAAAAATCCAAGCTATATCGTCTAAAGTGGTTACTAGATGATAAGCTACCTGTTGCGCTTTCATTTCTTTGCGAATTGCCGTTAATTTGGCTTTTCTATTTTTGCCTGTATATTTTACTTTATGTTCAAATATCGGATTGGCTGGCAACTCTGGACGGTCCAACCAAACCGCTTTGATTAAATCATGTTCTGTATCAACCGTTATATTTTTGTTGCTAACAACTTGTCGCATTCTTTGAATTTGACCTACAGAAAACAATTTTCCATCGACACCAATAGTACTGCCTGCTGGCAAATTATCTCGCATCCAAGCATTATGCTCAGGGGCATGCGGCACGCCTTGTTTGTGTAGGACGACTTGTGAACCAGTTAATTCTGTTTCTGCTTGTAAAAAATAACGCGAATCTGTCCACAAACCAGCATGCGTTTGCGTAATCACCACTAAACCAGCTGACCCTGTGAAGCCCGAAATCCATTCTCTTGATTTCCAATGGATATTCACATATTCACTTTGATGGGCATCACTACTCGGAATGACATAGGCATCAAATTTCTTTTCTTTCATTTTGGCTCTTAATGTGGTAATTTTTTGGTCAAAATTGGAATTCATTTATTGTAATTTGTGATTCATCAAAGGCAACACAGCTCTGTGAGTTGTGAAATTTAGCATATAGGCCAAATAATAGTTGAACAACTAATTAAGAGCTTAGAGAGTTGTGTTACAGGGCATCAGCCTATTTTAGATAATCAGAAAGAAAATTGATACCTAGAAAGAAGTGAGCAGTTAGACCGTTTATTAGGAACGCTCCAAAAATAACTTTACACTTTAGGCTGCTTCTTTTGCACCTATTTTCAGCTTTGAAAACAGTCATTATATCAACATAACTCCTGTTTTCAAAACTAAAACTAGATACAAAATAAGCTACCCTAAGAATGT
>JBGCFJ010000428.1:0-3633 GCA_045106885.1 Saprospiraceae bacterium | reverse complement strand
TTCTTTCGGGTGTCTTGCCTTATGCTATCGAAAGTGGTTTAATAAAAGCAACCCATCCAACGACAACGGCAACCATACACATGCTAAATAGTGGAGGATTATGTGAAGTAACGGTTCAAACACCAAATGGAAAATTAACCCATAAAGGCAATGCGAAAGTAGATGGCGTACTGGGAACTGGCGCGCCAATAATTTGTAATTATTTGGACATCGCAGGGGCTAACTGTGGGGCATTATTACCAACTGGAAAGGCGATTGATATAATAGACGGTATCGAAGTTTCTTGTGTGGATAATGGAATGCCTGTGGTGAATATAAGAGCAACAGATTTGGGTATTTCTGGTTATGAGTCAAAAGCCGAATTAGATGCAGATGAAGATTTAAAAAAGGATTTGGAGAGCATTAGAATTCAAGCAGGACGGTTAATGAATTTAGGAGATGTTTCTCAGAAAACGGTCCCTAAGATGTCATTAATTTCGCCTCCTAAAAATGGAGGTTTGGTTAATACCAGAACTTTTATTCCCCATGTCTGTCATGCGGCTATTGGGGTCTTAGGAGCGGTGTCTGCTGCTACAGGTTGCCTTATTCCAGGTTCGGTTGCTGAAGTATTTGCCAATGTACCTGATGATTTTAGTGCGTTATCTGTAGAACATCCTTCTGGCCAGTTTTCAGTTAGCTTGGAAGCAGAATTTCATGGAAAAGAATTAGTTATTGGAAAATCAGGTACCCTTCGAACTGCTCGGATTATTAGTAAAGGAGAAGTATATATTCCGAATCTAGTGTAACCGCCAAATTTATTTGGCTGGTTCTCTACGTAATGCTGAACCAACCAATTAAAATTGGCGGTTACGATTGATTGGCTAAAAATGTAAAGGGATGGTCTTCCCAACGTTTAACCAAACCCGCTTTCACAGGATTATTCAAAATATAAGCAATAACTCGATTAAACTCTTTGACATTTCTAATATAGTGGTCATAACTTTCTCGTTGCCAAAATTTGCCTTTTCGGTCGAGTAGTCGATTGGCATACACAGCAGAAGGCCCTTTGGTTTTTTTCATAATATTGCTCAAAGGTTCAAATTCTAAGGATTCCCATTTTGAAACATCAAAGAAATTGGGAATTTGAATATTTGTGTCAATTAGAATATGCACATGATTGGGCATGATAGAATAGGCAATCAACTTATACAATTTATCATCAAAACGAAGGAGTTCGTCAGCAACAATTTTGGCAATGTCAGGTTGTTTTAAAAAAGTAGGACCATCTTTCATGGCATCTAATAAAGCATCATAATGAGCAAAAAAGCGTTTTCGTTCATCGTATAATTGGAAATCTAAATCAACTGGATTAGTTAATTTTATTTGTTCAATTGCTTTTTAGAAATTCTTTTTGAGCTGCCAAACTTTAGCTTTGGGTATAGAATCTTGTAGACGAAAAGTAACGAAGAAAGCAGCTCCGATTGGTTGGATATGTGGTAAATTTCTATTGTAAGATTCTTTGATTTTTTCGATTTTCATAAGTTGTAATTATTTGATTTATAGCTGAATATAGTACATTATTTGTAAGTACCAAATTTATTTGGTAGGTTCTTAATTATATTTTTAGTTCATATTTTAACTACCTTAATTTTTGACTGGGTTTCTACTTTGAACCAGCCAAATAAATTTGGCGGTTACATTAGACATAAATTATGGCAAAGAAAAGTTGCATACCTCCTGACCCAAATCCAAATGTTCCAAAATTCAAAGCACCAGCACTAGCTTGTGATGCGCATTGTCATGTATTTGGCCCTAGCGATATTTTTCCATATCATCCAACGAGTACGTATATTCCACCCGATGCAGGAAAGGAACAATTAAAGGCTTTACACGACCAAATTGGTTTAGAACGAGCGATTATTGTCCAAGCTAGTTGTCATGGTCCAGATAATCGAGCAATGTTGGATGCTATCAAATGGCGAGGGGACAAATATTGGCGTGGGGTCTGTATTGCCAATAAAGATTTTACGGATAAGGAGTTTGAGGAATTGCACGAAGGAGGCGTTAGAGGGGTACGGTTTAATTTTGTCAAACATCTCGGTGGTGCACCCGATTTAGTTGGGATGAAAAATGTGCTAGAACGAGTCAAACAGTTTGGCTGGCATTTAGTCATTCATGTCAATGCAGAAGATATTATCGAATATGAAGGCTTTTTTAGCCAATTCAAAGATATGAATATCGTCGTGGACCACATGGGGAAAATACCGACCAATCTTGGCATTGAACAGCCTGCTTTTAAACTTTTATTAGAATTTATGCAGCGAGAAAATTGGTGGGTAAAAGTGAGTGGTTCTGAAAGAAATTCCACAGCAGGGCCTCCATTTTATGATGCTGTACCTTATGCACAAGCTTTAATAAAAGTAGCGCCTGACCGTTGTATTTGGGGAACAGATTTTCCACATCCCAATATCAAAGAACACATGCCGAATGATGGAGATTTAGTAGATTTGTTGGCACTCTTCGGCGATGACCATACTTTGCAAAAGATTTTGGTAGATAATCCGAATACTTTGTATTGGAATGATTAATTTTTAAATAGGCGTCAGGTGTCAGGTGCGAGGAGTCAGTTAGGACGCCTGACACCTGACGTCTGACTCCCGACACCTAAAAAAACTATGATTTATAAAAAGATTGGCAATTCCGATTTAGAAGTTTCTGCGGTAGGTTTAGGCATGATGACCTATGGGTCGAAAGAATGGCGACCTTGGGTATTAGACCAACAAGCAGATTGTGATACCCATGTCAAGCGATGTTTAGATTTAGGGGTTAATTTTTTTGATACTGCTAATATTTATTCTTCTGGAGTAAGTGAAATAATGACGGGTAAAGCCTTGAAGAAAATAGCAAAAAGAGAAGATGTAGTAATTGCTACTAAAGTCGGTTTGCCGATTCCAAAAGACCCTACTCAGAAAGGATTGTCCAAAGGTCAGATTTTAAAACATATTGACCAATCGCTTAAAAATCTGCAAACGGATTATATAGATTTATACCAAATTCACCGTTGGGACTATAATACACCTATTGAAGAGACTATGGAGACTTTGCATGGCTTGGTTCAGTCAGGAAAAGTTCGATACATCGGTGCATCGAGTATGTACGCTTGGCAATTTTGCAAAGCGAATTACATCGCAGATTTGAATGGATGGACTCGATTTGTCAGTATGCAAAACCATTATAACATCCTTTATCGAGAAGAAGAAAGAGAGATGAATCAATACTGCGTAGCTGAAAACATCTCTTTATTACCTTGGAGTCCTGTGGCTAGAGGCATTGTGAATGGGACTCGTACTCGTACAAAGGCGACAACTTTAAGAAGTAAAACAGATGGCTATGGCAAAAAACTTTATAATCGAGAAATTGATTTTAAGGTAGCGGATGCAGTCATGGAAGTTGCCAAAAATAAAGGCGTAAGTGGTGCGGAAATTGCCTTGGCTTGGTTGCATCAACAGCCAATGATGGCTGCCCCTATATTTGGAGCAACTCAACTTTGGCATATAAAGGAGGCAGCTCATTCCGTTGAGGTACAATTAACACCAGAAGAGATTGAGAAAATTGAATCTCCTTATGAGGTGAATATTGTAAAACCTTGGAATC
>JBGCFJ010000427.1:0-7409 GCA_045106885.1 Saprospiraceae bacterium | reverse complement strand
TGTATTTAATCTGACTTCTGACAGAAAATTTCAATTTTCGGTCTGACTTCTGACCTCTAAAAAATATCAATTTTTAATCTGACTATCTATAGTGATTTTAGAGAGTGGGAATTAAATCCATACAGGTCAAACATTTTAGATTTACAAGATTATCGAATTTATCATTCATCGTTCATCATTCTCCGACTATTTCCTTATCAATCAACCTCAATTTAGACCCTTTATCTAATAAATATAATTGTTCTACTTTCTCTGCGCCATATCGTTTCACTTCAATGGTAGCAGGGCCGAATTCAGGTTTTTTCTGATAGCCAGCAAAACCCGTTTCACAATTCACCATATTTACTAAGTTGATTTTCAATAAAGATAAATCTTTTGCTGCTACGCCAATAGTGGCCCCATTAATATACGTAGACGTAATATTGACATGGGCTTCTTCACCTACACTAATGCCTTTGTCACCTGCTCGATGAATGTCCATTCGTTTGATATTGACTACACTACCAGAAAAATCTATGGCATCATTGCCTGTGTCTTCAATGGATAAATTATCAATTGTTCCTTCACAAAAATCGGCATCAAAACCATCAGCAAAGGTGTTAGAAATTTTGCAATCATGTAGTTTAAAGAGGGAACGGACCGTATTTAAGGCATCTTCACAATGATTATTCACAAAAGCACAATTGAGGAAATTGACATCTGATTCATAGAAAGTAACCGCACCCGTTAAGGTCCAATCTTTTCTTTGTAAAGTATTTAGGTTGTCAAATTTTACAAAGCGCAAAATAGATTTTTCTTTGGCACCTAAAACGGTAAAACCATTCGCCGTTTGGTCACTAGAAAAAATAAGAATAGGTTGCGTTGGCGTCCCACTCATTTGAACGGGTGATTTACAAATAAAAGCAGCCTTGTTTACAATATCTAATTGACAACCAGGTTCAAATAAGACTTGATAATTTTCGGGAATGATAAGGTCTTTATCCGTTTGATATTGCCCACTTTTGAAAATTACATTTTGCCCTTCCACTTGATAAATATCGTTTGTTTTGAGAGGTGCATTATCAAATAATTGTTGGGCAACAGTAGCGGCTGCTGGCACTTGCCAATCAACTACCGAGCTCGTATAAAGTTGCGATAAACCAGCCACCCGATAAAAAACCGTTTTTACATCATAATTCGCTGGAATTGCTGTGAATTTAGACGCATAAAACTTGGGCGTGGAGTAGATGAAAACTGGATTGGCTAACTTGTCTCGTATTTCTTTTTCATTCGTACCAAAACCAACGACTTCAATTGGAAGGGAATGATGATTCGCAATCATCAGGTTTAATTGTCCAGTTTCGCCTTTTTCCGTCCGTACTTTTATATCATATTCTCCGTAAGGTCGAATCAAGGCTTGTATTTTTTGACCTCGACGTTCTATTTTTAAAGAATCGTAACGATACCTTTTAAATTCTTGTTGGATAAACTGTGCCCTTTTAGCTATTTGAGGGGCATAATTCGCCATCGTTTGTTGGAGGAAATCAGGTTGAGAATAAGCATCTAAATAAGCAATGTATTGTCTGAAAAAGTCTTTATCAGTAAATAAATACTTAAAGTAATCATGTTTATGTCTATCAAAATTTATTTTATAACCCACAAAGGGACCACCATGGTAAGGAGTTGGACTTTCGCCAAAACCATCATAACCAATAGGTTCTAATTTGGAAGTAATTGGATTATAATAAAAGCGGATATTATGCCAACCGATGCCATGATAAGCTTCTAGTATATCTGCAATGGCAAAATATTGAGCAAAACGGTCAAGGTCTACCAGTTCTGCTGGTGCTTTTTGTTTAAATTTTAGTTGATGTAGAAGCGTTTGAGCCGCTTGGAAATTCTTGGCTAAAGTTGGATTTTCTTGAGTGCGCCCTTCTTTAAATGGACGGATTTCGGCGGCATCATAAGCGGCATCTTCTCGACCAGTTAAGTGATTTTTTTCACCTAATTCATGCACTTGTCGCAGATGTCCTTGCCAAACTAAATCTTCTGTTAATTTAATAATAGGGCCTTCTCGTCGTTTTTTATATTCCGCTAATTGTTTGTCAAAATGTTCCTCATACGCATAAACACCCAAAGATTGGTCATTTAAATACAATTCGATAAAGTCATACCGAGGCGATAAAATATCTGCTTCGGTTAAAAACTGATGAAATAACCATTCATCTAAATAAGAGCGGGTTGCAGGATTTTGGACGGAAAAGGTAACCAAACGATTCCAAGCATAATCCGTTTTAGTTTTGATGCGAAAAGACCATTTTTTACCTCTTAAATGGTCCAACCAATCTCCTTTTAAGCGCAGTTTTACAGGCAGGTTTTTTTCCTCTTTGGTCGAGGTAAGCTCCCCTTTGACCCAGTGCTCATCTGTGGCAATCAGAATCCCCTGTTTAAAAGCAGCTTTTGTTTGTTGAATTAATTTGTTTTTGGTTTGGTCCGTAACTTGAATTTTTAAAATGTCAGGCTGGAAAGTAGTCGAATTATCCGTATCAAAATTACTAGAAGTATTTGCGGTAACGGTGTTTTTAATTTGTGGAGTAGCGGGTGTATTTATCAAGGCATCCAATCCTATAATAGCGAGAATCCCCATTAATAGGATGACCCAAAAAGGAAGTTTCTTTTTAGTTGGATTCGGATTCGTTTTTGTATTAGATTCTTGTCGTATTAACATGGCTAATTATCCGATATTTCAAGTCTCCAGACTTGGAATGGGTATCTCGTCGTCTCCTGACGACCGTAAAAGAGTAATTGTAGTTTACCTGTCGTCAGGAGACGACGAGATGTTGGTTTCCAGTCTGGAGACTGAAAACATCGAAAATCTAAAATACCTCTGGTTGCTCAATCATCGAAAAGCGAGTTTGTGGAGACAAGCCTTGCAAAGCTTGACTCACTTTTTCCATCTGTGTTAAATTTTCTACTTTACACAAAAAAGATAAGTCCAAACCATCCGAAGTATTATCCATTCGCTTTAATTCTACTTGTGGTAAATGAGCGGTTAATAATTTTGTAACTACCTGTAAGTCATTGCTATCGGTCTGGATATTAATAAATAAGCCATCTTTAGCATGTGCATTCATTGGTCCATTTATCCGTTTATGTCCCCATAAAATCAGTAAAATTAATGGTATTGAAATTAAACCCATCACAAATTGATTAGCACCCATTGCCAGGCCTAAACCAATCGTCATAAACAAATAAGTCAATTCTTCAGGGTCTTTAATCGCTGCTCTAAAACGTACAATCGAGAGCGCCCCAACGAGTCCTAAAGACAAAGCCAAAGAAGACTTAACAATCGTAATAATCAACATCGTAACCAATGCTAAAGGCAAGAAATTATTCGCAAATCGTTTCCGATTAGATACGGCATCTCCAAAATTTATATAGAACCAACGAATTAAAGTAGCGAGCAAGGCAGTTAATAAAAAACCGAGAAAAAAGTCGGTTAGATTAATTGTGTTGGTAAATTGCTCTAGGTATTGTTCAAATTTTAGCATTAATTACTTCATTGTTTATCGTTCAAATTATCCGCTCATCCGCTTTACAATTCATCATTCATCATTCATCATTCATCATTCATTGTTCATCGTTCATCATTAAAAAAGACTTTTCCATTGTACCATTCTGTTTCAATGGTCGCTTTATTTTTTTTATAAAATTTAATAGCAGGTTCGTTCCAATCCAACACTTGCCATTTGAGTAATCTAGCGCCTTGTCGTTTGGCTTCTTCGCCTAGTTCATCCCATAATAACTGCCCAACACCGAATCTACGATATTCTTCATAAACCACAAAATCTTCTAAATACAACATTCGACCTTTCCACGTGGAATAATTCATGTAATAAAGCACCATACCGATGACTTTTCCGTCCATTTCAGCAACATGCGCTTGAAAAATACCCGCAGCAAAATCATTTTGGTAATCTTCGATGGTAGCAGTTACTTCCTGTTCTGCTTTTTCATAGATGGCTAAAGATTTAACAAGGTTGTAAATATCTGGTAAATCTTTGGCGATTGCCTTTCTGATATTGATGGTCATTGAAATAATTATTTTAAGATTTTAGCAAATGTACTAATCAAACCCGCAATTGGCAACCCGCAACCCGCAACTCAGGCTGACCGTTAATGCGTTTTGTAACCACCAAATTTATTTGGTAGGTTGTACACGAATTGATGGTCAGTGTATTACATAGAACCAGCCAAATAAATTTGGCGGTTACGTACGATGCAAACACCATTAGCGGTCAGCTGGCAACTCGCAACTCGCAACGGCGGACAAAAATAGCAGCTAAAAATTAAAAAATGCTAAATACCTGACGAATTAGCCGTTAAATTATCCTTAAACTGTCATATCGGCAGAACTAAACATTGTGGTATTTCGTTTGTATAGTATAAAGTGAGGTATTGAATTGACGAATTTGGTCATCTACTTTTTTGAAAGGAAAAATAGGTTTAGGGGCGGAAGGGCTGAAAGGCAGGACTGTGACCAATAAATCAAGCATTTTAAAAAAGTATAAAACAAACAGATATGAAAAAGCAATTTATGGTAGAGATGGAATTACCAGAAGTATTTGATGAAAAACTCATTGCTTTAGTCCCCAAACAAAGAAGTGTAGTCAATCAGATGTTGGCAAAAGGAAAAATAAAATCGTACTCTTTATCTATGGACCGTTCTATGTTGTGGGCGATTTTTGTAGCGGAGTCCGAATTTGCGGTATTAGAAATGATTGCTGAATTTCCATTGGCAGACCACATGACGCCCTACATTACAGAGTTAATGTTTACCAATACAGAGAATCAAGTATTACAGTTCTCTTTGAATTAAAATTAGTCAATAGTTGAATAGTCATTGGTCATTAGTGACTTTTACTAATTGCCAACAAAATATATTTATTGCCTATACAAACGGCTAAGCTTCTACAAAAGCTTAGCCGTTTGTTCATTTTTATAGGACAAATTTATTTCTTGATAAGTTTCTTGTTGGATGTGGCTGCTGAAAACATATACTTCAACTTCTACCCAGTTGAAGTATATATACAAATATTCCCCCCTCTTAATAGTACATTATTCCATCCTGTTTATTACCACTTCTAATTTTAGCCTAAATCACCATGATTTAACTATCCTACTTTTGCCATTTTTATAAACAAAAACAATTTAGATGAACACCTCGACTGTGAAAAGCCTATTTTTTGCCCTATTTATCTTTAATCCATTTTTTGTAGTTAAGGGATTTTCTTCGATTTATACTAATTGTGGAGGAAATTTGGATGGCACAGTATTTTGTGTGGATTTACAAAGTCCTGACCGTTTACCAAAATTACAAGCAGGTACAACTTGTGAAATATCTAGTGAAGTAGACATAACCTTCAGTGATGATTATTCCAGCATGAATGCCTGTAGAACGGAGGGCATTCTTTTGAGGAATTGGAGAGTGACCGATGCTTGTGGTGATACGATTTATTGGTAAGTACTCAATAGTCCAGTTTAAATCGTCCGATGACTGCGTCGTCGGATGATTTAAACCAGTTCATCGGACGACGATAGTCATCCGACGAGATGGTTTTACTCTTATATTGAGTACTTACATTTATTGTACCCAACGTGTTAATGTTCAGTTTAACACGATTATAGATAAGCCAAATCTTTAAGATTTGGCTTATCTAATTTCTATGAAAACTATTTTGAAGCGTTCCTTACTGGGTGCATCTCAAAATGTCGGATTAAAATTAATTGGACATTAAAAGTAGCTTAGACGGCTGGTCTGAGTAGGTATGCTAAGGCTACTCAGACCAGCCGTCTAAGCTATGAACGACAATTTGAGATGCGCCCTTCCTTACTTGAGTGTCACCAATCTTTTTTCTTTAAAAGAAGTCGTAAAAGCCGTAGCTGCCTTAGTAGCTTGTGTAGCATCTGATAATTTCAAACTAGGCGGTCTACTTTCCAAAATACAATGAATAAAGTCTTCAGTCATTAAGAAAAAAGCCTGTTCAAAACGATCCCAAAAAGTTTCTACACATTCTTGTCGAATCCCATGTTGGTCATAAATTTCTACTCGATTCATCGCAGCAGGGCGACCAATTCGTAAAGTACCATGTGTGCCGACCACTTCTGTATACGTATCATGTCCTTGCATGGCAGTTCGACTCGCATTGATGACTGCCATCGTATTATTTTCAAAAACACAAGTGGTCATCACATTATCGGCATCTCCTGCTGTAGCAAACGCTGGGTATTTATAAGCCCCACCAACCGACCAAACGGTTTTAATTTCCGATTCTAAAAACCAGCGAGCCAAATCAATATCATGGACATTAAAATCGTGGAAAATGCCGCCACTTTTGGTCACGTATTGAATTTGCCACTCCGCAATCGTGTCTTTATCGACTGTTTGGGAACGCACTAGATAAGGCGTACCGATAGCACCCGAATCTACTTTATCCTTCGCATATTTATAACTAGGGTCAAAACGCCGTACAAAACCAACGACCGCCAATTGCTTGGGATATTTGGCTGCAATAGTTTCTACTTTTTTACAAGCCTCTGCGGTAATTGCTAAAGGTTTTTCACTAAAAACATGCAATCCTGCTTCTAAACCTTTGATAATATGTGCAGCGTGCATATCGGTAGAACTGATGACAAAAACGGCATCAAGTACTACTTGCTTTAGCATGCTGTCGTAATCAGCAAAAGTGTTAGAAATACCCAGTTCTTTTTCTGCGAAAGCCAATTCTTCTGGATTAATACTACAAGCAGCAACTAAATCTACTTGCGGTATTTTATAATGCAAATTTTTAGCGTAAGCTTTGCCCATTCGTCCTAGACCGACAATGGCTACTTTTATTTTTTTCAATGTAAATATATTTTAGAGGAAATCTTGGCTAGTTTTTGATTGGGTGAATAATCAGATTTGATAAAATACTGATTAGGCGTAGATTTCTTCTTTTGCCCCAATTGAATTGAGAAGAGAGGGACAATATCTCACCTTCCGCTACAACTGAAATTATAGCATTGGCGTTTGATAAATTGTATGCTTTTTTAAAATTGATAAAAAAGTCCTCATTTCTGATAATGTGTACCAGAATATTAGTATCAAAAATGAAATTTCTTTTACTCATTTGGTTAAAGAGTTTAGTAAATCTTCTAAAGAATCATCTGCGAAAAGAGCATAATCCCAATTTTCCCACATTTTAGTCAATTTTTTAGGGTCATATCCTTGTTCCTTTTTCAATTGCTCTAAGGCAAAGTGGCAGAAATAATCAACCATTTATACCGCCTTTTTCCCTTCTAAGAAACTCAAAAAATGCGTCCATAATCCATTATGCAAGCATTTTTTGAATTCCTTAGAAGAAAAATTGACTGGTCTAACTGGCTAA
>JBGCFJ010000426.1:0-11093 GCA_045106885.1 Saprospiraceae bacterium | reverse complement strand
AGCAGACCCTTTTCAAGCATCTACGGGAGCATCTAGCAGCGATGTGTGGGCCAATATTAATGGTAGTTATAGCCATAGTTCTGACGACCGCAATACCGTTTGGTCGGCAAAAGCCTCTTTATCTACCGAGTATGATTATTCTTCGATTGGTATTGGTGGTTCTTTCACCAAACTTTTCAATGAGAAAAATACGGAATTAAGTATCAATGCGAATCTATATTTTGATAATTGGACCACTATTTATCCAACTGAATTGCGGTCATTCGCAGATGGAGAAAATGGATTAAACAATAGCATTTTTACCAATAACACCATTACAGGAAATACGAACTATGCGCCTATTTTTAACGAATTTGAGGACACAGGTCGTAATTCTTATGCGGTGGGATTAGGTTTTTCTCAAATCTTGCACAAGAATGTACAAGGGTCATTGTCCTTAGATTTTGTTCAACAAGAAGGCTTGCTGGCCACTCCTTTTCAAAGAGTCTATTTTAGCGATGTGGCAGATTCCTTTATAGACAATTTTCAATTAGCAGATGCTAACGAACGACTACCAGATAGTCGGTTTAAAGTGGCTATTGGCGGTAGACTCAATTGGTACTTAAATGAAGTGGTTACCCTAAGAACTTATTATAGATATTATTCCGATGATTGGGGAATTAATTCGCACACAGCAAGTATAGAAGTGCCTATCAAAGTGACCGAGAAGTTTACTTTATATCCATCCTATCGATTTTACAATCAAACTGCTGCGGACGATTTCAAACCCTATCAAACGGCACAATCAACGGATGCGTTTTATACGTCTGATTATGACTTATCCGAATTCTCTGCCAATCAGTTTGGTTTCGGCGTTTCTTACACGGATATTTTTGCCAAAGCGCATATTCGGAAATGGGGGTTAAAAAGTGTTGATTTGAAATTTTATTTATATGATAGAAATACAACATTCCGTTCAAGCATATTCACATTAGGACTGAAATTTATAAAAGATTAGAAATAATTTTAAAATCAAATAATCTATTTTTTAAAAACATTAAAAAAAAAATGAATACTATAAAATTTTCTTTAGCAACTATTTTAGGCTTACTATTACTAGTACTTTTTTCCTGCGGCGACGATAACGAAAGTAACCCAATGGTAGATTTTGGAACAGCTCCATCCCTTTCTATTACCAATGGAACAGTAGAAGTAATTACCGAAGATATGGTTCGGTATCATACCATAGTTTTTGGCGAACTGGTTACGGCTGTTATTGTAGAGTCAGAGACAGGCGTCACATTAATAGATGTTGCTTTTTCTTTTGGAAATTTCCCTGATGCAGGAACAGAATTGCGAGCTTATACAGATGCTATCGGCAAGCCGATTAACGTAATTATTACACATGCTCATCAAGACCACTATGGCAACATCGCCAACTTTGCAGATGCTACTATTTATGCAGAAACAAAAAATGTACCTGCATTATTAGCGGATCCTATTTTTATGGGGCTTTTTAGTGGAACAGTAAATGGTGTCTCTGGTGCTCAGGAAATTGGTGGCATAGAATTCGTGTTTGACAATTTATCCAATACAGAAACATCAGAAAATGGATATGTATCTATCCCAGCATATAAAAGTGTCTTTCCCGGTGATTTAGTCTTTAATCTATCTCATGCTTTCATCAGAGAATACACGCCTTTAGACGATACCGATGAATTAGAAATTTGGATAACTGGATTAAATAAAATGAAATCCGATTTCAATAACTACAATCATATCTTTATGGGGCACAATGGTCGTAGAACGGATATTGCAGATGTATTTGATGAAAACATTGCTTATTTAACGGATGCGCAGGGACTAATAAAAGGTACCAAAGAATTAACTGCGGGTGGTTTTGCAACTTCTGTACAGGAGGTGGTTGATGAACTACTATTATTATATCCAAATCATAAACCAGGTGGACTTTACTTGGCTTTGCCTGATGGCTTTTTCCCTGGTGACCCCGGAGCTACTTGGTTTTAATAGATAAACATACTTTTAGGCTTTATTTAGAATTTTCTAAATAAAGCCTAAGTGGTCTTTCAAGTTAATAGTGTCGGGTAGTTCGTAATCGCCAAATTTATTTGGCTGATTCTAATTTACAGTAGAACTAGCCAAATAAATTTGGCTGTTACAGATGGCATGCTACCCGACAGTATTAACTGAACTAACTACTAAGTATGTTTAAAGATTTCATCTGTTATTTTTAGACGGATTTGAAATATACTTTATTGATGGCTTGATACTCTCTAATAAAAAATTAAGTATATGAAATTTTGGCTTTTTTTGCCCATAGGTCTGTTAGTGATTTTAGCCTTTAAAGATTACCAAGCCTTTGATTCAATGAAACAAGAGGAATTTGATTTGGAATATTTAGTACGTCAATCCAAAAGTACAAATGACTTAGCGCCCGTATTGATTTTATTGCATGGCTATGGTAGCAATGAAAAAGACCTTTTCTCTTTTGCAGAAAAAATACCAGAAAACTGGTTGGTAGTATCTGTTCGTGCCCCACTTGAAATCGGTAATGATAGATATAAATGGTATGATGTAAAATTGGTGAATCAAAAAATCACCATGAATTTTCAAGATGAGGAAAGAAGCAGAACTAAATTGCTGAATTTTATCGACCAAGTAGTCTTGAAATACAAAGGCGATAAAAACAAAATAGTAACGGCTGGATGTAGTCAAGGGGCAAATATAGCACTTGGACTTGCCTTAACTGAACCAGAGAAAATTTTGGCAGCAGGCTGTTTTAGTGGACGTTTTATGGAGGAAATAAAACCGTTAATTAGCAATAAAAAAGCCTTAAAATCTAAACAGGTATTTATTTCACATGGAACTCAAGACAAGATGTTGCCACTTCAATATGCAGCGGAAAATAAAATGATTTTGGAAAGCTTTGGAATTAATGTAAAACTTTCCACCGATGAAGTTGCACATTCCATCTCTCCAAAACAACTAAATAATTTTGTAACTTGGATGCAAGATCTGTAAAAAAACAAAACAATGAATCAATTAAAATCATTTCTTACTGGCAAATATATGCTTTGGATACTCCTTGCAGTCCCAGCAGTAATGACCACCATTAATTATGTAAAGGCGAAACTCGACTATAATATGATTATGCATATTACGGGAGAATTTTCGGGACGATTTTTGGTCATCAGTTTAATTGCCACTCCTCTCGCTTTAATGTTTCCAAAAGGTCGAGTAGCTAAATGGCTCGTCAGAAATCGGCGCTTTTTTGGCGTAGCGGCTTTTGCTTATACTTTATTGCACACCATTTTTTATGTATTGAAATATCCGTTTGGTCAATTGGTCGATGAATTTTCAGAACTTGCTATTTTGACTGGATGGATTGCCTTTTTAATTTTTATCCCGCTGGCAATGACGAGTACCGATGCAGCGGTAAAAAGAATGGGCCCTGCTTGGAAAAAGCTGCAACGGTGGGTTTATTTAGCGGCCGTAATGGCATTTGCACATTGGGCATTATTGGGTTTGCAAGGAGAACATGCAAGTATGGGAGGCGCTTTATTTCATTTTGCGCCTGTTATGATTTTGCAGGTATATCGAGTTTGGAAACAACAAATGGCTAAAGCAGTATAGTTTTTTCAAAACACATCTTTCTGTTAAATTAGGAGTAATAAATATATCCTCCTAAAAGTACGAAATCAATAAAAACCCATTTGAAAATAGTGCTGATTTTAAGCTAGCTTTTACTTAATTTTGTGAAAATAATACCCGCGTGAGCGTTCCGTTAACCAAAAATAAAAAGTGACGATACAAGATATTCCAGAAATTTTCACAAAAAAACCAACCGATAAATTAGACCTATTTGTTCATGATTTCAAGATGACAGATGATGTTTTTAAAAGCAAGGTAAATTTACGTCTACACATGTTTAGCTTTTTGCAAAAGGGGAAAAAGCAAGTACACCTTGCCGATTCATCAATTGCCGTGAATAGCCAACAATCTTTGCTGATAAAAAAAGGAAATTGTTTGTGGTCAGAATTATTGGATAATGACGATGTTTATTATTGCAAACTCTTTTTCTTCTCCGAAAACAAGCTAAGAGATTTCCTCAAAACGCATAGCGAATTCACCCCTAATGAAGCAGATACCCCTTCTTATTTTGTCATTGAAAATGATAATTATATTCATTCCTATTTAAATTCTCTTTCGACTGCTAGTGATGCGCCTTCCGTTTTTAAGGAAAATTTACTTTCCGTAAAATTTGAAGAATTAATGCTTTATCTTATCAATAAGTATGGTATAGCCTTTGAGAAATATTTGCAATCATTGATTTCTAAAGAGCGTTCCGACTTCAAGAATGTGATAGAAAAAAATGTGTATTCAAATTTAAAAGTTGATGAGATTGCTTTCTTATGCCACATGAGTCTTTCTACTTTCAAACGCAATTTTATTAAAGAATATAAAACCTCTCCAGGAAAGTGGTTAAAGGACAAGCGATTGCAAAGAGCAAAAGAATTGTTGAAAGGAGGGAAATTGAAATCATCTGATATTTATCTTGATTTTGGATATAATAATTTGTCTAATTTTTCAGCTGCTTTTAAAAACAAATTTGGGAAAAGTCCCAATTTAATAGATGTCTAATTTGACCTTTTTTCATAAGTGATTGACCTTTTTTAGTAACTAGATGTGCTTCTGAGTAGGCTACTTTTGCAGCATATTTATTTTTAATCACTAAAAAATTAAACCATGGGTATTACTTTAGAAAAAGCAGAGCAGTTGATTAGTGCTGCAAAGAAAAAATCAGTAGCAATTGACACAAAAATGAATATTGCTATCGTAGATGCAGGTGCAAATTTGGTAGCTTTCGCTCGTATGGACGGTGCTTGGTTAGGTTCACTAGACATTTCTATTAAAAAAGCAAAAACGGCTCGATTTTTTGATATGAATACAGGAGTTATTGGCGGCTTATCACAACCAGGGGGTTCGCTTTATAATATTGAGCATTCTAATGGCGGGTTAATAACTTTCCCTGGAGGGATTCCTATCAAAAATGCTGCAGGTGAAGTAATTGGAGCTATTGGAGTAAGCGGAAGTTCTGTAGAAAATGACCATGCTGTTGCTGAAGCTGGTGTAGCAGCTTACTAAGCAATTTTAAAATTATAACTACCTACTAAAACAAAGAAACGCAAGGGGAGTATCGGAAGATGCCCCCCTTTTTCTTTTCCTTAAAATCACTTCTTAAGCTATCTTAATTTTTATTTGCTATTTATATTGCAACTTTGGGGCATTAAGGAACGCTCCAAAAATAACTTTACACTTTAGGCTGCTTCTTTTGCACCTATTTTCAGCTTTGAAAACAGTCACTATATCAACATAACTCCTGTTTTCAAAACTAAAACTAGATTCAAAATAAGCTACCCTAAGAATGTAAACTTATTTATGCAGCGTTCCTAATCAATAGGACTCCTTCTAATAAGTAGTAAATAAAATGATGAAATTTTGGTTTTTCTTTACTTTGGGGCTTTTAGCCATCTTGGTTTTTAAAGGATATATTTCAAGAGGCGTTTATCAAGCGACTGTTTCTAAAACAAGTCAGATTTGTTATACCGTTTTTTCAATTGGCACTTTTATAGTGGGCATCATAGCCTTAGTTCGTACTTTCCCAAATGGAATAATTGACTTATCAACGAGTACCAATTTCGTTATTGCTTTAATGCTTTCTGTGCTTATTTGTGAACTTATCTTAGGATTGTTTTTTGTTGGGGATGACTTAATTTTATTTTATAACTGGATTAGCGAAAAGAAAAACAGTACGGATAATGTGGCGATTAATAATAGAAGACGTTTTTTAAAAACCACAGGATTATTTTTTACCACCCTACCTTTTGCTTCCTTTCTTTATGGAATTACCAAAGGGAAATACGATTTTAAAGTATTCGAACAAACCCTAAAGTTTTCAGATTTACCTACTGCTTTTGATGGTTTTAAAATCGTGCAATTTTCAGACTTGCATGCTGGCGGTTTTGATTCTTTTGAAGATGTGAAAAGAGGATTCGATTTAATACAAGCACAACAAGCCGACCTCATTCTTTTTACGGGAGACTTGGTGAATGATTTGGCAGAAGAGATATTACCTTATAAGGATTTACTAAGCAATCTTCATGCGCCTTTCGGCAAATATTCAGTTTTAGGAAATCACGATTATTCAGAAGACGATGGTTTATTTCCAGACGAGGCATCCAAGAAAAAGAATTTTCTAGCTATTCAGCAGCATCAAACAGATGCAGGATTTCAATTATTGAATAACGCCAATACAAAAATTGAAAAAGCCGATGAATTCATTCGATTATTAGGCGTCGAAAACTGGGGAAATAGTTTTATCAAGGAAGGAGATTTGGATAAAGCCATTGAAAATTGTGGGGATAATGAGTTCTCCATATTAATGTCGCACGACCCGACTCATTGGGAAAAAGTCGTGCTAAAACATCCGAAACATATACAGTTAACCTTATCAGGACATACACATGGCGCACAAATGGGCATTGAGTCTTTAGGTATCAAATGGAGTCCTATTCAATACGTTTATAAACGTTGGGCAGGTTTGTACCAAGAGCTAAATCAATATTTGTATGTGAATAGAGGTTTTGGGTTTATGGGATTTGCGGGTAGAATAGGGATTCTTCCTGAGATTACTATTTTTACTTTGAAAAAGAAGTGAGCAAAAGCGGTCAGAAGTTGTATCTTTTGTAATCGCCAAATTTATTTGGCTGATTCAGAACTATGATTAGCAGCATCTTATATAGAGCCAGCCAAATAAATTGGAACTGTAAATTATCGGTTGATAAATAACCACGAAGTGGTTGAACTTGAATAGCCCCGTATGCAAATGCGGTGGAAAATGAGGATACAATCTACGAAACCTCCCAACTCTGAAAGAGTTGAACGTGAAAAATATAGCAAATTTACGTTCAATCCCTTCAGGATTGGGAGCTACTTTATCACCTCCCCCCCGCATTTGTATACGGGGTTATTTATGTTGAATCCCTTTCAGGATTCCAAAATCAATGAATAATTTACAGTTCCAATAAATTTGGCGGCTACATTAAAATTAAATTATGACAACTAAAAAACAAGCAAAAGATAATTGTGACGATACAGGCGGAAAATTAATGCCTGTAGTTAATTTCAATAGTTGTGGCGCAAAGGAAGACTGTGTCGCTGTTTGTCCGCACGAAGTTTTTGAAATGCGTCCGATAACCATTGAGGACAAGGCTAATTTGAATCTGAAAGGAAAAATCAAAACTTTCTTTTTTAAAAATAAAGCATATTTGACAGACCCCAATTTATGTCATGCCTGTGGCTTGTGTGTGCCAGCTTGTCCAGAAAATGCAATAAAATTAGCCAAGTTAAAGATAAGCTAAACAAGTTAGGGAGCAGGTAATAAATAAGCTACCCAAATTTTAGGAAGTTATTTTTTCTTTAGTCAAGGCATGAAAAGCGTAAGCTTTGAACCACGAAGTGGATGGGAAGCCCACAGACATAGCCTTTGCTATGACGAGTATTTTCAACATGAACAAACGCTGTTTGTGAACCGCACAGCGGATGGGATGCGAAAGGAAAAAGAACGAGTAAAATGGGTAGGTTATATTTTACCTGTTCCCTTATTACTAAATTAAAAAATATGAAACGTAAAAATTTTCTAAAAGCCCTTTTCGGTGCCTCAACTCTAATAACCATGGATGGATTTTCTCATTTAGCAAATGCTGTTGCTCCTAACAATCAAGATAATAAAACAAGTGAATTTGCCACTTATGGCGCCATACACTTGAACAATACAAGTATCCAAAAAGCGACTCAATTCTGGACAAAAATAGTCGGTATGAAATTGAGAGTTACTAAAGGAAATATAGCAGAATTTGGAACAGAAAATAAGACGCTGGTAGTGGTACATCAAACTGCTAAAACGCCTTATATCAAAGGCTATAGTGGTTTGTATCATTTGGCAATTCACGCACCCAATGCAGCAGAATTTGCCAGTATGGTCAACCGATTGAATGTTAATAAATATCCCTATTCTCCGATTGACCATACCATGTCCAAGTCCGTTTATTTAGATGACCCAGATGGTATCAATGTTGAATTTACTTTGGAAACACCAGAAAGATTTAAAAGAGTCGTTAGTACTTCAGGGCTTAAAATAGAAGGAGCGGATGGTATTATTCGTTCTGCGTCTGAGCGTTTGAATGTGCAAGAAGTGATGAAGGCATTAGCAGATACGAATATCGATAAAATCATCTCTAAGGACACTTACCTTGGTCATTTACATTTGTATGCCAATAATGTTAACAAATCCAATGCCTTTTATAAAAAAATAGGCTTTGTGCAGTTCAATTATTTGCCACAATTCATGTATGCCGATGTAGGCGCAGGAGGAGATTACCAACACCGAGTAGCTATGAATTCTTGGCATGGGCCAAACAGACCATTAGCGCCAAAAGAAAGTGCAGGATTAAGACATTTTCAAATAAATTACAAAGACCAAACAAAGTTGAGGGAGGCTTTAGCCAATGTAGCTGACTATGAAGAAACAAACGGAGGCTATTGGCTTTTTGACCCTACAGGGAATAAAATATTTTTAACGAAGAGCTAAATTAAAGTGTGCCAGATTACGCAGTTATGCTGCCCATCCGCCAGTGGTTCAATTTCGGCGAAATTTCATCTTCTAAGGGTGCTTAAAAAACCGCATATAGCCAAGCTACATAAGGTTTTTTTAAGGGTTCTTAGAAGATGAACTTGCACCGCAAGTGAACCACAAGCGGATGGGATGCTATAAGAACAATGCCTGCCCAGATTCATCGGGGTAATATGGCTCAATTTATTCCTGCGTCGTCACTTACCTTCGCTATTTTCTTTAGTCATCCTTTTTAGGATTGTCTTCATTACCTTATCATAAGGTAGTTTATTTTGGTCTGATACATGAAAATTCCACGCAATCATTCCTATTCGTACTTTGGGGCATTTTTGCTCATAGCTACGAAAATGTACTGCGACGAGAAGTCGCTCAATTATATTGTCAACCACTAAAATCGAAAAGAGTGTGTTGACCTATTATGTTGCTAATAGTTCCCTACTTCGATGTGCGTTGCTATAACTGGCGGGGTGCAAAGCTCGAAGGACAATGTAACCACAGATGAAACCGTGAGTTAGCAATTAAGCGATTGCACTCTATCCAATTTTTTTGTTCCATGATGGTATGCACCTCGAAATGAATCTAACCTTAAAACCTTACTTCATTTTTCTGACCAAGCACAAACCGTCGTTTTTGATGTTAATCTTCTCCCTTCATTTTACTCCCAAGCATTAATAAAAACACTCTTACAAAAAGCTGATATTGTGAAAATGAACGATGAAAAAATTTGAACGCTAGCAATAAATGAAGATATAATTTTGGATTTTATATCATAAAATTGACGAAATAATCTACTCAATTATAACAATCGTTCCTAAATAATAATCGCTTTTACGTGTACAATTTTCTAATTATGAGTTGTTACTTATGAAGTATTGTTTTAAATCACTACATTTGATACTCCACTAAAAATTAAAACACGACCTAATAATGGACAATCTTAAAATAAGAAAAACTAAAAAAATCTTAAAAGGAGAGCTACTTCTAAGTTATGGGGACATTGCTAAATATGGATACAAGGTGGAAAGTGGTTGCCTAAAAAGCTATGTGATTGACCATGTTGGCAAAACACATATTTTACAATTTGCCCCTGAAGGTTGGCTCATTTCAGATATGGATAGTTTTACTAATGAAACCCCTACGGTTATTTTCATTGATGCTATCGAGGATAGTGAAGTTTCCTTGATTTCAAAATCCGATTATGGCGATTTTCATACTTTAGAAAAAGAGTTTTTAACAGAAATGAGCATTAAGCTTCGAAATAATTTGATTGCGACGAACAAAAGAATTATTAGCTTATTAAGTGCGACTGCTAAAGAGCGATATATAGAATTTACAGAAATTTATCCAACCTTGGTACAGCGACTTCCACTCAAATTAATTGCTTCTTATATTGGCATCACTCCGGAATATTTGAGTGACCTTAGGCGAAAACTTGCGAAGAAATAGTAAAACTAAATCTCTACTTTTATTTGGCATGATTAAAAATCCATAAACCAAAAGGTTCTCCAAACAAGTAAGATATTAGTGTAAAAAACTTTTTCACAACAAAAAGAATACATATGCTTACAATGCAAGAAGAACCAAGTTCTTTGAAAAAATCGTATAAATTTATAAGACGCCCCGATATTACACTTCCGCTTCGGATGAAATTGGATTCCTTATTATTCTGTTTTAATTATTATGAACAAGTTGGAGTACGAGTAATGGCAGAACAGAAACTTACTATAAGGATTTAATCTAATATTAAAAAATATATTCTGACTCAATGCCCAAAGAATAGAGCGTCAGCTAATAAACTGATATTTTTTAGAGGTCAGAAGTCAGACCGAAAATTGAAATGTCGATTGGATAAGTCGCTCGTAACCGCCAAATTCATTTGGCTGGTTCAGTCATTAAGTAGAATCAGCCAAATGAATTTGGCGATTACGAATCACCCGTCATTTCAAACATGACAGACTACTAGGTATCTATTTTCTTTCTGATTATCTAAATGAATCAACAGGTATGGTTATCAGCTATTTGTACATTAAAACGACGTTTGGTTGAACGAAATGGTATTGAGAAATTTGATATAACTGCTTGATTTAGGTGTTCAATAAACTAGTTAGTTTATTCAAAATTTACTTTAACTAAAATAAACCATTTTATTGAACGATAATTATATTCCCAAATACTGAAAAATAAGAGCATTGAGCTTATTTATCGAAAATAATGTTACTGGCTACATAGTTCAAAAAATTGAATAATCTCATACCTTTTATTGAATTCTATGAAATCGAATTTTTTTCTAAATTTTATTATTGATTATCAAAGGTTTACAAAAAAATAGAGAACTATAAAATTTAAAATAATCAATTCCTTAACGGCACTTCCTGCACTAACAATACTCGTACATCTTATC